>NZ_JBALEQ010000095.1:0-62634 GCF_036917775.1 Nostoc sp. | reverse complement strand
CCCTCAAACCTCATAAACAACTCTATTTTCAGCGTGGTTTTTCTGCCCTCTCCCTTATGCAGCAAACTTTATAGGTCGCTTGTCACCCTCTGAGAAATTTGGTTTAGTTTCTCCATGCTGACAAATTACGCATTTCATCATCTTTCCTAAAGGTTGGGCTTCTATTGCCCGCGATCGCTTCACAAGGTTGTGTATTTTCAGCACAAAACTTTTAGCTAGGACGCTGGATTTCAAAACTAAAAAGCCATTGAGCAGGTTGAGAATTATTTTTACGATAAATATCTATATAAGCAATATATTGACCATTTTCAATCGGTTGACCACTAGGCCAGAATTTATTTATACTGCCGCAAGGATAACCACCTTCAAAAAAACAGTAAGGAGAACGTTTTTCAGTGTGATTGTAGATTATATCGGCCTCTCCAGTATCTTGATTGCTCTTGCTAATAGAAATTTCAATTCTTTCAATACCGTCACCATCTTTAGTACCTTTGCTAGGGTCCCAGACTTTCACCTGGAAACATACTTCCCTCGTGAAGCGGGCTATGAGTGGGGTAGGATCGGGAGAATCTTCTTGAGCAATATTAGATTCTTCTGGAATTAGAATACTACCCTTAACAGTATTTGTATCACCGCCAGGTTTTGGTCCTTTTAATCTTGGTTGATTTCCACAACGGGCTATCGACTTTTTACTCTTATTGGTATCGGTAGTTGCTGTTGCAAGATCAAACCTAAACATAGGTAAAATAATTAGACTTATAAAAGATACTGCTAAACAAAACCGATAAATAATATGTTGTTTTTTCATATTTCATCCTCTTTTTGGTACTCTGCGAGCAAATTTATATTTTCTTCACAATACTTAACAATGTTTTGGTTAAGAATATAGTCATTTGGTGCTTTTTCACCTTGATTCTTACACGATAGGAAAGCTTCAATAGCTTTTTGGTTCATGTTTAAAAATTTTTCTGTATCTTCTCTACGAAGATGTAGATTTGCATCTAGCCAATAGGCTAAACCTAAATTAGAATACGCTTGCGCTAGTAATCGATATTCTTTAGCTATCTTCAAAGGTTCGATAATTTCCTGAGTTATCTCAAAAGCTTTCTTTTGCCATTCTTCTGCTTTTTCGTACTGATAAAACTCTAACTCAGTGTCTCCCTTCAAATACCAAGCGTAGCCCAACCCAAGAGGTGCTGCATACTCTGACCAATCATCAGGCTGAGACTGTGGCAGTTGTTTAACAGCTTCTTCATAGCGGTCAATTGCTTTATTTAACTCTACATCTATTTCTTTCTGAAGTTCAGAGCGTCTATTTAGATCACCACTCTTGGGATAGTTATCTATGTTATCTATTTTTTTTATTTCATCGTAGTACCATTCTGCACGGGTAAGATAAACGCTTCCCTGCCCAATATGTGGTTTGATGTATTCATTATTGAGTTTAATCGCTTTCTCAAATGAAGCCTCTGCCTGATCGGTATATTCCTTTGTAACATCCAGACTTATGTTAGAAGTTTTAGGCGAGTTTGCAGCAAACAAAGCAACTTGCCCTAAACAGTAATAGAAAACTTCTTTACCTTCTTCTCCTTCTCCCCACTCTTTTTCCAGGGTATTTGCTACCTGTTGAAAAAGAGCCTGAGTTTTTATTTTATTTTGAGAAGTATCAATATAGCTCAAGTAAGTAATTAGCCAAAATAATGGTTTTACTTTGGAAAGCAAAACGTTTCCTATCTTTAGGTTATTCCTCACATCAATTAGAGTAGGCTTTCCAATTAACTCACCTTTCAAATCAAATACATCAGTGAAACCAGAACTCCCAGTTGAACTCGATTCATTATTAGGAGAGAAATAGAAATTTAGGGTGAAGAATTTATTGTTTTGGTTATCAGTTTCAGTTATGTATCCATAGAGAAGTAAATTAGCGTTAATTTCCTTCGTCAAAGATTTAAGCTTTTTTTCAAATCCTTCAATAGAGTCAGAATGAATGTATTTATTAGGCTTTGAAATCTCCCACAAATTCGTATCAATAATAGTTTGCTGCTTTTGTTGATCCTCTAAACTCTTTATCAGCCATTCACTGAACATCTTACCATCGTTAGATATTTGTAATTTTCCATTGCGATTAATTGTTGCAAAATCAGCTACCGCGACATTATAAGCACCCGTCATTTTCCAAGAATTGTGCGAGCGCCAAATATACAAACTAATAGTCAATAAAAAGATAAGAGATAGAGAAAATAAAATAACAGGTTTTCGGCTCCAAAAAGGAGGGCTAATGATCTGAGTCCATTTTCGGTAAATCTTTTGATGAAACTTCTTATTTTGCTTTAATTTAGACAAAATGAGTTGCTGTTCATGTGGAGATGCTGTAAGCTCTTTGGGCTGAAATAGAAGAGGAATTGGTGTTGCACGACCTCCCAAATCCGAGCTTGTATCTCTAGAAACACTGACAATGCCACAAACTTTACCTGTTCGCACATTAAGTAACGGTGAACCACTATAACCTTCCTGAATGTGACCTTCTTTCAGCTTTAGAACAAGCACATCATCTTGAAAACTATTTCCTTCATACTTGGTAGTTGCAGAATCCCCACCAGAGTAAATTTCTGTACCATAACCTTGCGGATAACCAAAGGTGTACAAAGTGTCTCCAATCTGTGGAAAAGAGTTATCAAGATAGACACATTTATGAACAGGTGTTTTGCCCTCAATCTTCAAAAGAGCAATATCAACCGGTATTGGGACACCTAACCGGACTGTCGCTGTCAGTTCTTGCTTTCCTTCTCGACTTAACCAGAAAACCCCGACATTATCACTTCCCTCAACGACATGGTAACAAGTTAGAATCCACCCACCAGGGGCTATGAAGAAACCTGTGCCAATTCCACCACTGGAGCTACTCAAGCGTACAGTACACTCTTGAAGCAACTTGTAGAGGTCTTGCCTAGCCATGCCCTCACCTCCTTAGCGCATTGCTACTTACTCCATTCCATCGTGATTTCCAGATTGGCTTTACCTGCTCCTTTGACGATTAAAGTTGTCAATTGACCTGACTCAACTGCCACTTCCAAACCCACTGTCACACTTACTTTATCTGGTTGTACTGTTTGATTAATTTCCTTGAGAGTTATAGCCAGTTCGTTGGCTATAGACTTGATAGTATTGGTGACTTCTCGAAATGGTCTAGCCTGAAAAGCGACTCGTTGTTCACCAATAGATGTTGCTTCTACTTTGATAACTGTACCGTCTGAAAGTTCTACTGGAATGATTTTTGTGGGGAGATCCATAGGGGTTATAGATAACTTGCAGGCTCATTTTCAAAAACATCAATTTTGCGGCGAACTATTCCTAATGGAACTTTTGAGATTATTCTTGAACCACCAGATGATGTCAAAAAAGATTTTAATATTTAAATTGCTGATTATCAACCAAAAAAAAGGAGTCTATAATTAGACTCTTAAAAAACTTAGGGGCGGACATTTGCCCACCCCGATTAAAATTAGGTAACACCAAAAACAATCACTAAGCCCAAAACCGCCCCAAACACAATCAAGGCATAGAATTGAGCGCGACCGTTTTCTAGGTACTTCAGACCTTCACCGCTAACAAGGGTGAAAAAGCCTGTGAGGTTAACAGCACCATCTACAACGCGGAAGTCAACTTCCATAACTTGTCTAGCTAGGCGACGCAAGCCGAGGACAAAAACCCGATGGTAAATGTCATCAAAGTACCACTTGTTGAGCGATAACTCGTAAAGTGGTTGGATTTTAGCAGCGATCGCAGCCGGGTCAATTTTACGGCGCAAATACATCAGCGAAGCCAGGGTAATCGCAATCAAAGAAATTCCGACTGAAGCACCCGCCATGATGTAGAATTCCGTCGGATTGAACTCGGAAGCCTTTTCTATAACTTCAGAGAGGGTTTCACTAGGAGGAAAGATAAACTCTTCAAAATAATTGGCGTAGGGAGTTCCCACCAAACCAATCAAAATCGAAGGCACAGCCAACAGTGCCAACGGCAGCGTCATTGTCCACGGCGATTCGTGGGGGGAGTCGCTGTGATGCCCGTGGGAGTCATGGGAGTCATGATGCTGACTGGTTGCCGCCAATTCTCCTTTCTTCATCGCCCCAGGCCCAAAATTCGGCGCTAGTTCTTCTGACTCTAATTCCAGGACAATTGTCGCCGCAGCTTTCTTGAGTTTTTCCTTGATTTTCTCGTCAGTACCCCGGAATTTGCCTTCAAATGTCGAGAAATACATTCTAAACATATAGAAAGCCGTAATCCCGGCAGTTAGCCAGCCGATAAACCAGAGGAGTGGATTAGCCTCAAAAGCCTTCCCTAAAATTTCATCTTTTGACCAGAAACCAGCAAAGGGCGGAATACCAGAAATTGCCAAGCAACCAATCAAAAAGGTAGTTGCTGTGACAGGCATATACTTTCGCAGTCCACCCATCAAGCGCATATCTTGCGCTAAAGCGGGGTCGTGTCCAACAACACCTTCCATACCGTGAATTACGGAACCTGAACCCAAGAACAGCATCGCCTTGAAATAGGCGTGGGTCATCAGGTGGAATAGTCCAGCGCTGTAGGAACCTATTCCCATTGCCATCACCATGTAACCAAGTTGGGAAATGGTGGAATAAGCCAAGCCCTTTTTGATGTCGTTTTGGGTAATGGCAATAGTTGCCCCCAAAAACGCCGTAAACGCCCCAGTAAAGGCAATGACATTCATTGCGGCTGGAACGTCTTCAAATACTGGGTACATCCGGGCAATTAGGAAAACACCAGCCGCCACCATTGTTGCCGCGTGAATCAAGGCAGAAATGGGGGTGGGGCCTTCCATCGCATCTGGTAGCCAGACGTGGAGGGGGAATTGGGCTGATTTTGCAACTGGCCCTAAGAAAACTAAAATCGCAAACAGGACAGCGAGAAAATTGCTGATAGAACCTGATTCGACAAGTTGGGCGAGGCGATCGCCCATGATATTAAAATCAAAGCTTCCCGTTGCCCAAAATAGCCCCAAAATGCCGAGTAACAAACCAAAGTCGCCGACGCGGTTGGTAACAAAGGCTTTTTGCGCCGCATCGGCTGCTGACTTGCGATCGTACCAAAAGCCGACCAGCAAGTAGGAACACATCCCCACAAGTTCCCAGAATATGTAAATCTGTACTAGGTTGGGGCTGACCACCAGACCTAACATTGAGGAGCCAAACAAACTGAGATAGGCGTAAAACCTCACGTAGCCGGGATCGTGAGCCATGTAGCCATCGGTGTAAATCATGACTAAACAGGCTACCGTTGTGACAATCACCAGCATTAGGGCTGTCAGGTGGTCAATAGTGTAGCCCATGCTCAGGTGAAAATTACCTGCTGCCGCCCACTCAAAGGTGCGTAAATAAGGCGCGTGTCCTTGAATTTGACTCCATAGCAAGGCAACCGACAGCAGCATAGCTGCGCCCATCATGGAGATAATCACCACGGCGTTCAGCTGCCGGAGGCGGTTTGTCACCTGATTCAACGAGATTAACCCTAGACCGACCAGCATTGCCCCAAGAAGAGGGAACACCGGAATCAGCCAGGCATACTGATAGATTACTTCCATCACTGACGCCTACTTTTAGAATTCTTGATTTAGCGTGTCGAAACTGTTAATAATTGTGACACACACCCTTTAGGATAAAATAACCCACCCAAGACTGATTGGGTGGGGTATTAAGCATGGTTTTAGATTTGGTCATTTGTCATTGGTCATTTGTCCAATGGCCCATGTCCCTCAAGAGTGCTGAGTGCCCAGTAGGGAATCTCACTTCTTTACTCAGCACTGGGAACTCGGAACTCGGAACTGTTTTGCCCTATACCCAATATCCAATATCCATCAGGCAGATCGACATTCTAAGTCCACTGTTTTTGAATTTTTGTGGGTTTTGGGGTAATTGCTGTAGCTGGCTTTAATTTCTTCTAAAGCTAGACGTAAATCTTCTCTGCCGCGAAAGCCTTCCAAGCGATGGCGAACAGTGCCATTTTCAATCAGTAGTAAAGTTGGCAGTGACTTTAGCTTATAAGTAGTAGACAATTTAAAATTTTGATCGGCGTTAACCCCAACTAATTTAATTTCGTCCCCACATTGGATTTGAAATTGCAACAACAGTGGGTGGATAATCCGACACAAGCCACACCAAGGTGCTTCAAAGTTAACTAAAACAGGAATAGGTGATTCTAAAACTTCTTGAGTAAATGTCCGTTCACTAACCGACAACACCATGACGCCTCTTGAATTATAAGGTTTTTATATCAAACTACCTATCAGTACTAAAGTGAAGGATTGGTAAGTCAGTAACTGCCGATAGATGCTTTCAGGAACCAAATCTCAGGACACAGAATAATTGGGCAAAAATTCAGTGTGTTGATGTGTCTCTGACGTAAAAAGCCACTGCAACTCTCACCGTGGCTTTTTCGGATTTTAGACTACTGATTGCTTTGTCCACCTGGGATTTGACTGAATCTGCTACTGACTCCCAAGCAAAGACAACGGGTCTTCAACTACCAATATAAAATCTTAAGCTGACTAAACGCACCCCCACTGATAGATGTTTGAATTTATCCTACATTGATTCGGGGCAATTGATAAGCGGAAATTCCAATCTATTTGGGATTTTCTGCTGACACTGGGGATCGCTTAAATTTCCCATTTTATTCTACCAGTTGCTTCCATCAACAGAGGGTGCGACCACCAAAGCAAAGCGATAAAAATGGCAACTCCCAAATAGGAAGGGCGGAGAAATTCCTGCCATAAGATAGATTGACGGCCGTCAATAATTGCCTTAAAGGGAATAATTGAAGTCCGTTGTTTGGCAATTTCAAAGGCTTCCCCATAGCGATCGCTTAGACGGCGATCCCCATGCCAAACCCCAAACAAGTGATGCAACACCAATCCAATGGAAGTCACAAGGGTAAAGGTAGTACCCAGCCAGAGTGTATGGGCAACACACCAGATTATTTGTCCCACCATTTGGGGATGACGGGTAATCCGAATAATTCCTGTTTCGTAGAGATGAACTTGGGGCTTTTGAATAGCAGCAATTTCTAGTAGATTGAAGGTAGCAGGATATAAAAACAAAAACGAGATTGCTGACAGCAGCCAAACAAATTCTCGTACTCCTGGCACTCCTTGTACCTGCCAAAGTTGCAAACCATCATAGCGGTGCCCAAAAAAGTAAATAATTAATATCACAGCCAACGGTAGGCTGACTAATGCAAAAAAAATGCGATAAAGCCTTGGGCCAATATATTTTTCGGCCCTTGGACGCAAAGCAGCGCCTCCACTGTGAGCGATCGCAAAAACTATTTGTAACCCCAGTATGACAAAATGACTGGGTGTCAACCAAGAAATCAGCAGCATATAGACGGGTGAAGTAATTTAAAGAAAATTGAATTCAGTACAACCAATACCACAAAGTATTCCAAAGGAGACTTTAGTCAAGATGTTGTGCTACTGTCCTTTTCGAGTCAAGTATTCAAGTTTAATATGCAACAAATCAGACGCGGCTAATTGCTGCCAAAGTTTATTTGTTGTGTGCATCCGCTCCTTTCAATGTTTGTGGGTTGAGCCTTATGTCTGACCTTCCTTTCACTTTAGATCAGTTACGGATTTTAAAAGCGATCGCACAAGAAGGAAGCTTCAAACGTGCCGCCGATAGTCTTTATGTCTCCCAGCCTGCCGTCAGCTTACAAGTCCAAAATCTTGAACGGCAGCTAGATGTCCCTTTATTCGATCGTGGAGGACGACGTGCCCAATTAACTGAAGCAGGACATTTACTCCTAAATTACGGTGAAAAAATCCTTAGTCTGTGTCAAGAAACCTGCCGCGCCATTGAGGATTTACAAAATCTCCAAGGCGGTACGTTAATTGTCGGTGCTTCTCAAACCACCGGCACTTATCTTTTGCCTAGAATGATCGGAATGTTCCGACAAAAATATCCAGATGTGGCAGTGCAATTACACGTCCACTCTACCCGGCGGACTGCTTGGAGTGTCGCTAACGGACAAGTTGATCTGGCAATAATCGGTGGTGAAATTCCTGGTGAACTATCAGAATCTTTGGAAGTTCTTTCTTACGCAGAAGATGAACTAGCGCTGATTTTACCTGTCTTTCACCCCTTTGCTAAACTTGAAACAATCCAAAAAGAAGACCTATATAAATTACAATTCATTGCCCTAGATTCCCAATCGACCATCCGCAAAGTGATTGACCAAGTGCTAGGACGCTGTGAAATTGATACCAGACGTTTTAAGGTTGAAATGGAACTAAATTCCATTGAAGCAATTAAAAATGCCGTGCAATCTGGTTTAGGGGCTGCTTTTGTTTCAACAAGTGCGATCGCTAAAGAGTTACAAATGGGTGTTCTGCACCGTACCCCTATTGAAGGAGTAGTCGTCAAACGGACGCTATGGTTGATTTTTAATCCTAATCGCTATAGATCCAAGGCCGCAGAAGCCTTTAGTCAAGAAATTTTGCCCCAGTTTGCTAACCCTGGATGGAGTCAAGATGTGTTAAAATTGACACAAAAGAATATCGTGGTAACTACATTGGATATAGCAATACCCGCCTCGTCTGGCGAAGACTAAAATCTAGTAACACAATTTTGGATTTTAAATTTAAGATTTTGGATTGATCCCATAGGAAAAGTGGAGCTTGAGATTATGACATTATTTGATTCATCTCCACGAATTAATTCAAGGGTATAAAGCCAATATTTTAGATTTTGGATGGGAAATTTTTCCTTAACTCCAAAATCTAAAATCTAAAATCTAAAATTGGTCAGTTTATTAGTCCTTTGTTTTTTGTAAATGATCAATTTCTCTACGAGACGCTACGCTCACTACAAGTGACTAATGACTAATCACGAAAATGGAAGTTTACTGTACTCGTCCACGTTGCCCACGCCCACAAAACTATTTTGCTGATTTAGATGATATTACAACCCTGAAAACAACGCAGCAAAAATACTGTACTACGTGTGGTATGCCACTGCTGTTAGATGGTCGATATGTACCTACGAAGTTGCTGGGAAGGGGTGGATTTGGAGCAGCATTTTTGGCACGTGATCGCCGCATCCCAGGAATGCGTCAATGCGTGGTTAAGCAGTTTCAGCCAGTGGGTAATTTAACCTCAACTCAACTGCAACAAGCACAGATCATGTTTGAGAGAGAGGCAGACGTTTTAGCACAACTTGGTAACGATCACGAACAAATTCCTGACTTGTTTGCCTTCTTCCCAGTGATAGTTAATAGTTCGCAATCAGGACAGGAAGACCAATTTTTTTACTTAGTACAAGAATATATTGATGGGCAAAATTTAGAAGAAGAATTAGTTCAACAGGGCAAATTTTCTGAACACCAAGTCTTAGAGGTGCTGCAAGAAATCCTGAAGGTGCTAAAGTTTGTCCACGAGCGAGGCATTATCCACAGAGATATTAAACCTTCTAACATCATGCGTCGTCGTGATGGGAAACTTTTCCTCTTAGATTTTGGCGCAGTTAAGCAAGTAACAAATGTTGCACTAGGAGCCGCTTCTTCCACAGGAATTTATTCTATGGGATTTGCACCACCTGAACAGATGGCTGGGGGGCAAGTATTCCCATCTACAGACTTATACGCTTTAGCTGTAACTCTTATTACTTTATTAACAAATCAGGAAGCAATTCAACTATTTGATGCCTATAGCAACCAGTGGAAATGGCGGGAGCAAGTAAATGTTAATTCTCGCCTTGCTGATATTTTAGATAAGATGCTGTTACCTGCTGCTAATCAGCGCTTTCAATCGGCACAGGAAGTTCTAGATGCACTTTACTCGCAGCCTCTAGCTGTTACACAGCTTAACTCGCCCTCTGTAACACTTCCGCCACAATCACCTAAAAGTTCTAATCCTGTTGTCTCCCAGCCTCCACCAACTCAACCAGCGTTTTCTATAGTGGAATTATTGGGTGGGGCCGCATTTAGTGGATTTGAGGGGGCATTGATAGCGATCGCCCTCTTCAGTCTAGTACAATCACCAATAGTTACTTTAAGCGTTGGATGTGTAATTTTGGGGATACTGGTATTTGCCCAAACCAGGCGGTGGATTGAAAAGTTTGATTTATTAATTATTCCAACAATTACTTTTGCAATTATTTTTTTTATTCCCTTTTTACAAGGGGGTCTTGGCATTCAGGCAGTTGTCATTTTATCAGTTGCAGCAGCATTGATAGCCATTTCACTGACAGCCATATTTCGGCTTATTTATAAATTATTATCTCTCATCCTTTAAAAAACTTCTGGTGCTAATAGCCACATAATGTCTCAGAAAAACGAAACACTTAGTCTTTTTTTAGCTGTTGTCATCACCATTGGCTTAATCTTTAGTGGCTTATGGTTTCTTATGGAACGGTGGGCGCAACTAAATGGAACTGTTGCTAAATCTTCGGGGACTAACAACACAGATAATCCAATAAACCAGTTTATCAGTAGTAAATGTAATGTGCCCAACCTCTTAGAAGGAACATTCAACTATGGTGGTAGCACAACTTGGGCACCCATTCGTAAAGATGTAGACTCCGTACTAGAAAGCCAGTGTCCTCGGTTTCTTTTACGTTACACTCAACCTCCATCAGGTAAAGCAGGATCTGGAACTGGTATTCGGATGTTGATAGACAATCAACTAGCTTTTTCTCAATCTTCTCGCTCAGTAAAAGCTGAAGAAAATGCCGAAGCTCAACAGAAAGGCTTCAGTTTGAAAGAAATTCCAGTGGCGATTGATGGAATTGCGATCGCAGTTAACCACGATCTCAACATCCCTGGTTTAACTGTCGCCCAACTCAAAGACATCTACACAGGCAAAATTACTAATTGGCAACAGGTAGGTGGGCCAAATTTACCCATTAGAGTTTACTCTCGTAGTAAAGAAGCTGGGGGTACAGCAGAATTCTTTATCGAAAATGTTCTAAATAAAGAAAATTTTGGTGCCAATGTTAGTTATGTTGACACGACCACTGAAGCAGTACGAAAAGTAGCTGCAAATCCTGGAGGAATTTACTATGCTTCTGCCCCAGAGGTTGTACCTCAATGTATTATTAAATCCATACCACTGGGACGCACAAGCAGTCAATTCGTGCCTCCTTACCAAGAACCGTTTGTACCTCCATCTCAATGTCCCAGCAAACGTAATCAATTGAATAGTCAGGCGTTTCGTAGTGGAGATTATGCAATTACCCGCAATTTATTTGTAATTGTTAAACAGAATGGTCAAGCAGATCAGCAAGCAGGCGAAGCTTATGCAAATTGGCTGCTGACACCTCAGAGTCAAGACCTGATCGAAAAGGCTGGATTTGTCAGAATTAAATGAACAAAACAGTTAGATTTAGCCAAATAATAAACATTTCTATTTTATGAAAATTTGTTCATGTCACAAAAGAATGAAACCGTAGTTTTATCCTTGGCTCTGTTGCTGACAGTTGGAATAGTTGGCGGTGGTGTGTGGTGGTTTACTAATGGCTCTGGAGCCAAAATAGGTAATACCATCATTCCAGGTTCAGAACCAGCTAACAATCCATCCCTACAAGATCGGATTAGTTTTGGAGACAAAACTTTGACTCCAGGTGCAGTTTCTGCTGCAAAAAAAGAAGGAGTACAGGCGATCGCAGCTAAAAGTTATGATAGAGCGATCGCTAATTTCACAGATTCCCTAAAACTCAACCGTAACGATCCAGAAGCACTAATCTTTCTTAATAACGCCCGCATCGGTTCTTCCAAGAGTTACACTATTGTGGCTTCTGTACCAATAGGCACTGATCCTAATGCTTCTTTAGAAATTTTACGTGGCATCGCTCAAGCCCAAAATGAAATTAATACCTCTGGGGGAGTCAAAGGAGTACTGTTAAGGATAGGTATAGCTAACGACGACGACAATCCAGAAATAGCAAAGCAAATCGCTTCTAGCCTAGTCAGCAATTCAGAAGTATTAGGTGTAGTTGGGCCCATTACTAGCGATTCTACCTTAGCCGCAGGTACTATTTATACTTCTGGACAACTTGTAGCAATTTCCCCTACCAGTACATCTGTCAAAATTTCTAACTTTAGCCGCTACGTTTTTCGCACGGTTCCCAGTGATTTTATGGCTGCAAGAAGTTTAGCCAACTATATGGTGAGAACTTTACAGAAAAAAAATGCAGTGGTTTTCTTTAATTCACAAAGCAACTATAGCCACTCCTTAAAGTCTGAGTTTGTTTCATCTGTTTCTTTAGAAGGTGGACAAGTATCCAGCGAATTTGACTTATCCAAAGCAGATTTTAGTGCGGCTAAAAGTATAGAAGAAGCAACTAAGCAAGGTGCAGAAGTCTTGATGTTAGCTGCTAACACTGAAACTCTCGATAAAGCGCTGCAAGTAATTCAGATTAATCAAAAAAAGTTAACTCTGTTAGCGGGAGATGATGTTTATACCGCCAAAACTTTAGAGATTGGCAGAGAACAAGCTGTGGGGATGGTAGTGGCAGTTCCCTGGCATATTGATGGCGATCCTAAATCAGATTTCCCCCAGAAATCTCGCCAGCTATGGGGTGGTGATGTGAGTTGGCGAAGCGCTCTCAGTTATGATGCTACAGTGGCTTTGATTACGGCATTAAAACGCAATCCGACACGTTCTGGAGTTCAACAAGCACTCTTTACCTCTGATTTTTCTGCCACCGGCGCTTCTGGTACAATTCGGTTTTTAGCATCAGGCGATCGCAATGCGCCAGTCCAACTTGTAAAAATCGTTCCTGGTTCTCGCTCTCGCACTGGTTATGACTTTGAGCCAGTACGTTAATCAGCAATAAAAAATTAAAAATTAACCAATAGTTAACCTAAAAAAGCTCTCAAGATGAGAAATTGAGCTTTATAGGGAAAAATATTAGTGCTAACTAACAATTTATACCTTGTGGAGAAGTAACAAATAATTCAAAGGAAATTTACTATATCTAGAACCGTAAGTGATTCAGAAGTTAGGATTTGTCGTAATTCACTAACAAAACACCCGTCCTACCAATACAATCGCAAGTAGCAACCACCTATTAAGGTAAGCACTTATATTGAATGGACGTGCGGGTAATTTACTATGTCTCAAAAAAATGAAACAACTATTCTTGTTTTATCCATCCTAATCACAGCCGGGTTAATAGCTGGCGGTTTTTGGTGGTTTAGTAGAAAGTCTGGTGTTGACCTAAATGCAATTAATTCTGGTAGCACCAAAACACCACAAGCTATACCAGAACAACCTAGTGGCAAGACTTTCACCTCAATCCAAGATGTTCCTACAGGATTATTCAATTATGGAGGCAGTACATCTTGGGCACCGATTCGCTTGGTAGTTGATCCAGCAATTCAAGCGGCGCGACCAGAGTTTCGGCTGCGTTATGTAGAACCCAGTAATACATCTCCTGGTTCTGGTACTGGCATCCAGTCACTGATAGACGGTCAGCTAGCCTTTGCCCAGTCTTCTCGACCAGTTCTCGATCAAGAATTAAGCCGCGCCCAGCAGCGTGGATTCACTTTAAAACAAATTCCTGTAGCTATTGATGGTTTAGCAGTCGCAGTTAACCCCAACCTCAAAATCTCAGGACTGACTGTAGACCAATTAAAGTCAATTTACACAGGCAAAATCAATAATTGGAGCCAGGTGGGTGGCCCCAATATCCCGATTAAGCCCTATTCTCGCCGCATTGCTGATGGCGGTACTGTAGAACTTTTTGTCCAAGACATCTTGGGTGGTCAGGCTTTCAGCCCCAATGTGGAATTTATCTCCACAACCACCCAAGCCTTGCAAAAATTGGCTGGTAGTTCTGGTGGTATCTACTACGCTTCTGCCCCAGAGGTGATTCCTCAATGTTCAATCAAACCCTTACCGTTGGGGCGGACGCAAGGGCAATATATTGCTCCATACCAAGAACCTTCTGTCCTCCCGTCGGAATGTCCTGGTAAACGGAACAAATTAAACATTGATGCTTTCCAATCAGGAAAATACCCGATTACCCGCAATCTGTTTGTGGTGGTCAAACAGAATAATCAGATTGAGCAGGAAGCAGGTGTCGCTTACGCCAACTTACTGCTGACTGAGCAGGGGCAGGAACTGATTAGCCAAGCTGGGTTTGTCAAAATTCGCTGACACCTGGGATTACACTCAGGCAGAGTGGCGGAAATCGCCGCTCTGAACTCTGCTTTAACCAGCCCTATTAATCGATTCTGCTGGCAAACAAATTAAATTATCCCCTTGGGTAAGGATTAAGCCACGTTGACGCAGCTTACCCATCAAGCGGGTAACGGTGACACGGGTCGAACCAATCGCGCTACCAATTTGGGCATGGGTGAGGGGGAAAGGCAGACAATAGCCGCGAATCACATCAGGATCGGTGTCGCTCATTGCTGGCTCTCCATATTCCTCAATTAACAATGTGAGAAATCCTAAGAGTCGATCAATTGTACGGCGTTGTCCCAAGGCACTCAGCCACAGCAGCTTACGCTGGTGCTGATACCTAAAGGCATCCATAACTTCACGACGGAAGTGAGGCCAGTTGTCTAGGTCATGCCAGTACATCCACAGCACCGCAGTTTGGTCAACATGGGCGTAAGCCTGGAGTGTAAATGGAGACTGAGCAACAATTTCAAATGGCTGTCCCGCTCCCACAAAACCCAAGAACGCTTCTTCTGGGGTTCTGTTGATTCGTCGAGACGTTAGCTGACTAGCTGTTGCACTAACTTGGGCAGTTCCTACCATGCGGATCGCACCCCTTTGCACCAAATATAGCAATCCAGGGCGGGCTGGAATGCGTTCATCTTTGCTAAAGGTACGGCATCGATAGTGTTCTTGAGCCCAGTCAAGAATTCGTTGCCAAGTTAAAAAAGGCCGTGATGCCTCAGAAAAGGAGGATGGAGATTGCATAGGTAACAAAGAGCGTTCGGCTGAAGACAAAGACGTGATCAAAAGGTGCAAGGAGTGTCTTTGTGTTGACGAGGCAGGCTTAACGCCTAACAGCGCCAGCCAATCCAAAGAATAGAAAGCAAATTACTCTCTACTCTTTTGTTATACTTCCTACTGTACAATGATGGTAGTAAAGTTTACTTACTATTCATCGATTATTCATCAAATTTTATCCTCTTCTCATTTTTCTTCATCTAAATTAAATTTATACCGCAAGATAGATGACAGAAAAGTAACAAATATATCTTACATGATTGTTTAAATAATATTACGTGCATTATAAATTACCAATTAGCAAATATAAATCAATCAAGCAGTTATTGTACAGTTATTTAATAAAATCACTAAGCATTGATACTTATAACGCAGATTATGAAAGCATAAAAGATAAAAAAATTTATCTACATAAAGATAGAGATGAAAATAGAGTTTTATATACCTCAAGTGTGTCCTTGCAATTGTCAAAATCTCAGAATCGAAAAGCTATGGAGCTTGCTAGTGCGATCGCATCTGATTTATCAAGGACTTGTGGTGACGTTTTTAGCATCCAAATTGTTCCCCCTGGCTGGATACATTTTGAATTGACTCACTTGACCTTAGCGACTTGGTTACAAAGTCTCGTAGTCGGGAGTTTGGGGGAAAATGGGAAGCAGGGGAGCAGGGAGCAGGGAGTAGGGGAGGATGAGGGAGAAATCAATTCAAAATTCAAAATTCAAAATTCAAAATTAAAGAACTTCTGCCCTCTGCCTTCTGCCTCCTGCCTCCTGCCTCCTCTTTCCCAATCCCCAATGCCCAATTCATTATTTGCTGTTCAGCACGCCCATGCACGTTGCTGTTCACTGGTATTGCTGGCTCATCGAGAAGGATTGATTAAACTTAGAGAACCAGTTCCAACTATTAGTCCAGCTTTTTGGAGTGTTATTTCTCCTAAACCTTTACCTTGGCTCAACTGTGATGAAACATTACGGCTAAATCATCCAGGTGAGCGTCGTTTAATTGCCGAGTTAATACAAGTAGTAGACAACATAGAGTCCCCTGATATTAACGGTTCTGTGAAATGGGAAAAAGTGGCGCTGAATTTGAGTCAAGCTTTTGAAAACTTCTGGTCTAATTGCCGGATTTGGGGTGAGGTGAAAGTTACATTACCAGAGTTAGCACAAGCTAGAATCGGATTACTTATGGCTACTCAGTCAGTATTAAGATACGTACTAGAGGAAAACTTGGGTGTTTTTGCGCTCTTGGAGTTATAAATCGGTAATGTCGCTTAGGCACAAATAAAAACTTTTATAATAGCTATTGACTCAATGCCTCACCTCGGATACATTAGCAGGTGTGTGAGGAGCGAACCAGCTAGGGCACCGAGACGAAACACGGCCAGTCGTCGGTGTCCTTTCTGATTTATAGGGTTTAGGCTTGAAAAAGTGTCCTCATTACAGCAAAAACTTTTCAATTGCTACTGCTGCTCCGTCTTCCTCTACACTAGGAGCTACCCACCGCGCGATCGCTTGGACTCCTTCGGGTGCGTTACCCATAGCTACACCAAGTCCAACAGACTCTAGCATTTCTACATCATTGAAGTTATCACCAATCGCCATAACGTTGGCTATCTCTAATCCCAGTAATTCTTCGGCTAGATAACGCACAGCAGTTCCCTTATTCACAGAGGCGTTAGTTGCTTCAAAAAAGGTAGCAACAGATGTTGTGAGATAAAGTTCAGCAGGTGTATATTGGCAGCGCAAATCCCCTAGTAACCGATCGATTAAATCTATGTCATCAGACAAAGCGAGAATTTTTGTCGGTTCATTTGTTAAAGTTTGGCGCAAATCACCAACGGCAATCGGAGTAATATCAGAACGTTCTGCATAAATTCTGGTTTCTCTGGTTAACTCACGGACGTATAGCTGATCGTTGATGTAAAAGTGGACAGATAGGAGCGATCGCAACTCAGGCTGTTCAAAATAGTCGAGTAACTGATGGGCCATTTCTCTGGAAACAGCGCAATGGCGATGAATTTTTTGAGTAATTGGATCTTGAATCCAGGCTCCCTGATAAGCCATTAATGGTAAGGTAGAGCCGATGTCTTGGTGAAAGCGCAAGGCTGAACGATACATTCTACCTGTAGCGATCGCGACTGGAATTCCTCGTGCTTGGACTGCCACAATAGCTTGCTTTACACCTGCGCTGATGGTGTTAGAGTGTCCTGCGATCGTGCCATCTATATCCAAAACTAGTAGTTTAATGTCTTTTGCAGCAGCCTGATAATCGGTAGATGCTTTCTGCATAATTTCCTAGATTTTAAGTTCCAGTAAGAGGTTAACAGGAGTGGGGAAGTATTAGCAAAAATTCGGTTCTATAGTCAACCTAATTTTTATAACATAATGATTCTCAATCACACGATTATAGATTGCTATAGGATTTTTAAATATTGCTCAAAATTTTTCTAAATTCTGGATAATAATCATCACAAAAAACCCCAATTCTTGAAAAAATTGGGGTTTTTAATTTAAATTAAAAAACCTGATGGATAGATAGGATGGAAAAAACCAATTATTCAAGAAAGTCTATGAATTTTACCTTTTGATCCAGCTTTTTTTGCGTTGTGACAACAGACAAAGCCCAGCAATTAAACCAACTCCAAGTGTGGCAGAGGGTTCAGGTATCGATTTAACATCATCGTAGTCATAAGTTACTTTGATATTTGCTTTGGCAAGCGTTTGAACATAAGATGCTATGTTGCCCGAACCTGAAACTACTGAATTGGCTGTAGCTGAGAACAAAAAGTCTATGTTGCTATTACCAATGAAAGACTGCAAGAATTGGGTATTAGTTAAAGACTGAGTACCAGATTGTGTAGCAGTTAGTCCAGAAACAGTCTTTCCAGATGTACCACCAAAATCAATGCTGTTGTCAAATTGACTAACTCCGTAACTGAAGCTATTTTGTGGATTGAGCGCAAACAGAGACTGATTATTTAGTTTTAAGGCGAGTTGACTGGCAAGATTTACTGTCACCTGACTTGAAGTATTACCTGTGTTTTCAAAACCTGCATTTCCAAGTATGTCGCCAGTAAATCCTATCGTTACACCCTTGAGAGTGCCTAAAGATGAGTTAAATTGTTGGATGCTCAGAGGTGCATCAACGATATTTGTCAATTTATAATCAATGGAACTGGTGTACGAGAGAGAGCTTGCATTAGCTACTCCAGAGTTTGCAACTATTCCTACCAAAGTTGTTGCAGCTGCCAGAGTGTTCAATAATTTTGTTTTCATGATGAAAGATTTTTTCTAAAACGAATCATTACGGAATTACTCACTTATTTCTAACTCTGAAACTTTACTTGTAGGCTTGATAAATACACGTAAATTTATGTAAAGCTTTTATATTCAAGTCCTGTGGAAAATATACTTATTGTTTGGTACATATAAAGTTTTATTAAGCAAGATAGGCTTTGATTGTGGTAGTCTGATGTCGAAATACTAAGCTAGTGTTTGTTGGTTCCTGAGAAGTAAACTAGGTATATCGAATTAAACATAAAGCGTTCAGGAGTATAGAGCCCGGATTTCTGCTGAGAAGTTGAGGATTTGGTTACTATCTGGTTAGTATGTTGATACTCACGTACCTAATTAGCGTAGTATACCTGACAAAAGTTGCTTCTACTCGGCTTCGGTACTAAAACTGCAATGCGTATATATTGATACGTCTAAAATAATACATAAATTATTTCGCACTCAAAAAGTGCGCTATTATCGCTAAAACCAAGTTGAACAAGCATCTGAAATTGCTAACTATGTGACAAAGCTTCTGGCTAAAATAGGGCTATGTCTGAAATCACTTCTGTAACTACAACACGCCCCACGTTCATCCTCGTAGATGGACACTCACTGGCATATCGTTCATACTTTGCTTTCGCCAAAGGGCGAGATGGAGGACTGCGTACTAAAACGGGGATTCCTACAAGTATATGTTTTGGTTTTGTGAAGTGCCTGCTGGAGGTAATGGCAACACAACAGCCTCAAGCAATGGCGATCGCTTTTGATTTGGGTGAGGCCACTTTTCGCCACGAAGCTGACGAGACTTATAAAGCCGATCGCAAAGAAACGCCAGAAGACTTCATTCCCGACTTAGAAAACCTGCATGAGTTACTGAATGGCTTCAATCTACCGATTTTCACTGCCCCTGGTTACGAGGCGGATGATGTTTTGGGAACCTTAGCACAGCGAGTAACTGCTGCTGGGTATAGGGTGAAGATTCTAACTGGCGATCGCGATTTATTTCAACTGATCGACTCTGACAAAGAAATCACTGTTCTGAACTTTAGTCCAGATGCCATAAAACGCTCTACAAATAGCATTACGGAATTTGAGGCAGAACAAGTCAAAGAGAAAATGGGCGTTTTACCTACACAAATTATCGATTTCAAAGCTCTTTGTGGTGACAAATCAGATAATATTCCTGGAGTTAAAGGGATTGGCGAAAAGACAGCAGTACAACTACTAAATACCTATGGTTCCCTTGACAATATTTATGCTGCATTAGATGAAATTAAAGGCGCAACTCAGAAAAAACTAGCAAGTGGTAAAGAAGATGCCGATAAGTCTCGCTATTTAGCAACCATTGTTTTAGATGTCCCTATAGAAATTAATTTAGAAGATTGCAAATTAAAAGGATTTGATACAAGCGTCTTATCCCCCATTTTAGAAAAGTTAGAATTCAAGTCTTTTTTAGGGAAAATCAACGACCTTCAACAACGTTTTGGTGGCAAAATTGAAGAAAAGCAAGAAGCCAAAACAGACGTAGTTAATCCTAAATCAGAATTGAGAGATGATGAAGATAATGATTTGTGGTTTTTCAGTGCTAGTGACACAGCAGCAGTTCCGCAACAATCGACTTCTCCCATTACACCACGCATCATTAACACCGAAGCCAAACTAACTGAGTTAGTGAAACTTTTGCAAACATTCACCACCCCAGATATTCCCGTTGCTTGGGATACTGAAACTACCGCTTTAGAACCAAGAGATGCTGAGTTAGTAGGAATTGGTTGCTGTTGGGGAATGCAAGCAGATGAGGTAGCGTATATTCCTCTGGGGCATAAAACTGGAGAAAATTTGCATAAAGATTTGGTGCTAGAAGCATTACGCCCAATTCTTGAAAGCGCTGATTATCCTAAAGCTTTACAGAATGCTAAATTTGATCGCTTAGTTTTAAAGTGTCAAGGGATTAATTTGGCAGGAGTAGTCTTTGATCCTATGCTAGCAAGTTACATTCTAAATCCAGATTCAAGTCATAATTTGATGGATTTAGGGCAGCGATATTTGGGATTGATAGCAAAAAGTTACTTAGATTTAGTTCCTAAAGGCAAAACCATCGCTGATATAGATATTCCCTCTGTTGCAGATTACTGCGGTATGGATGCTTATTCTACCTTTGGCTTAGTACCGAAATTGCGTGAGGAACTGGAGCAAATTCCAACTTTGTCTAAGCTATTAGTGGAAGTGGAACAGCCACTAGAAGCGGTTTTAGCCCAAATGGAATACACGGGTGTCCGCATTAATTCAGCTTATTTAAAAGAACTTTCGCAGCATTTAGAAACGGAGTTAGCTAGGTTAAAAGAGGAAGCAACTAAAATAGCTGGGGAAAATTTTAACTTGGGTTCTCCTAAGCAATTGAGCCAAATATTGTTTGAAAAGTTGGGGTTAAGTACCAAACATTCTCGTAAAATTCAAACTGGCTTCTCTACAGACGCAGCCACACTAGAAAAACTCCAAGAAGATGATAAAAGTGGTTTTGTTGAGGCGATCATTGAGTATCGCACTCTATCTAAATTAAAGTCTACTTATGTTGATGCCTTACCTGCATTGGTGCGTCCAGATACCCAGAGGGTGCATACTGATTTTAATCAAGCAGCAACATCAACTGGTAGGTTATCTTCATCTAATCCAAATTTGCAAAATATCCCCATTCGTACAGCTTTTAGTCGCCAAATTCGGAAGGCGTTTTTGCCTGAAGCTGGTTGGTTAATGGTGGCTGCTGATTACTCACAAATTGAATTGCGGATTTTGGCTCATTTGAGTCAAGAACCAATATTAGTGCAAGCATATCAGCAAAATGAAGATGTTCACACTGTTACCGCGCGGTTAGTCTTTGAAAAAGAAAATATAACCTCAGAAGAAAGAGGAATAGCAAAAACTATCAATTTTGGCGTGATTTATGGAATGGGTTCTCTAAGATTTTCGCGCTCAACTGGAATAGATAAGAACATTGCCAACGAGTTCATTAAGCGGTTTAATGAACGATATCCTAAAGTTTTTGCATATTTGGAGCAAGTAAAAAAAGAAGCGATCGCTCTTGGTTATGTAGAAACTATTCTTGGTCGCCGTCGTTACTTTGATTTTACTAATAATAGTTTACGTAGATTAAAAGGCAGCAATCCAGAAGAGATTGATCTGGGTAAATTGAAGAATTTGGGACCTTATGATGCGGGTTTATTACGCTCGGCGGCTAATGCACCAATTCAAGGTTCCAACGCTGATATTATCAAAATTGCAATGGTAAGACTGCATGAGGTTTTGAAGAACTATCAGGCGCGTTTGTTGTTGCAAGTACACGATGAATTAGTGTTTGAAATTCCCCCTGATGAGTGGGAAGAATTACAACCGCAAATTAAGTCGGTGATGGAAAACGCAGTTCAGTTGAGCGTACCGTTGCTGGTAGAGGCGCGTGTCGGTGAAAATTGGATGGATACAAAGTAAGTTGAATTTGGGACTGCGGATTTAGACAATTTTTAGTGAAAAATTTAAAAGGTAATCAAGAGTCAAAACTTTTGACTCTTGATTCTTGATGATTGAATAGATAATAAGCTGTTTCACATTTAAATTGCATAATTTGGGCGGGCTTTTCGGCCTACCCCACAAGAGTTATATTTAATTTGGTTATGCAAATTTAGATGTTTTTTCGCTTAGTCTAAAAGTTAACCGCCACGCTTTAGCGCTGCCTCAACCTGCTGTAATTCCTTCTCTAAACGATTTTTGAGTTTTTCGGGTACGGGACGATTTGGGTAAGAACTGTAGTGTCCAGCCAGGGAATTAAGGGCTGTCCGCATGGTTGTAAAGGAACCAAGACCAGAAACAGAGTTAACTCGCTGATAGCGAGCCGAAAAGTCATTAATTTTCTGACGCGCTTCTGCTTGAACTGCTGTTTTGTCTGATGAATCTTGTGATAGATTCAGAGCCTGTCTCATCACATTGACCACAGCTAAGGTATCTTGGCGATAATCCCCAGTCAAACTATCTGGACTGCCAGAACAGCCCATTAAGCCGATAGACACAACCAAAACCAGCGCAAGCAAACGCGACCAATAGCGCTTCATATGCATTAATTAAAAGAATACGTAAATCAACGTCCATCCTATCTTGGATTGGTAACTTGGGGATCAATTGAATGGGGAGTAGGAAGTTGGTAAGAGCTATTTCATTCCCTAAAAGGCATTAATTTACAAGCATCTTGGGCAAAAAATTAGGTGATGAAAAATCTGATTGGACGATTGTCATAGTTATGCCTTTTCTGGGAGAGCAAGGCTTCTCTACAAGACGCTACGCATAGTTTGCTTCGCCGTATGAGTACAGTAACGCACTTAAATTTACTTGTTGAGGCGGTAATTTTTCGATTACCAACTGGGTGCAGATTTCTCGCTTAGACTCTTGACAAAATTCCTGCGGCAGTACTCGGCGAGTAGGGATTTCAATCGTCGATTCTACGAAATCTTCAGAAGGGGTAATGCTCTCGTTCTGGGCTTACTACTTAGAGTGAGAGCAACAGTTTTCAGTCTGTTGAAAATAGTGATTTATAGAATGAGAGGTTGAGACTATGTTAATCAACTGACTTCCCTTGCCTCAATCTTTGCAATTTCAGCATCGTAATACATATCATCAGCCACAAAAAGCCGACTCCATAACCTGCAATTATGTCTGTGGGCCAATGGACTCCTAAATATAAGCGGCTAATACCAATAGCAGCAATTAAAATAACTGTCAAACTGTAAATCAACTTGGCAAAGCGAGGATAATGAGTTGCCAATTCGTGAGCAATAAAACCATAAAGCACCATAGAACCAAGTGCATGACCGCTAGGAAAACTAAAAGATTTTTCAGAAATTAATTGATGCCAGAGTTCCGGGCGAGGTTTAGAAAAAAATAACTTTAGCCCTGTATTTAAAATGAATGCTCCCAGGCAAGCAAGTAGAAAAAATCTTGCTTCTTCTCGATAACGTCGCCACCAAAGTAATAATAGATTAACGCCGACAACAATGACTACTGTGGTAGGATTACCAAGATTTGTAATAAACAGCATTAAATTATCTAAATTTGGATTGGCAAACTGATGTAGCCATAACAGAAAATTAGTATCAAATCTAAAAGCATCTCGCTCTAAAACCTCTTCAGCCAGTTGTGCTAAAACAAAAAGGATGAGAAGACAACTAGTAAGTCCAACAATACCAATTGTCGTAATTAAGGGAGCCAAACGAGGGTGTATATGATGCAACCAGAAGTTAGAAATTTTTCTAATCATACTTTAATATCATTTTTATCGCTGTGCCTGTGGGGTTAAAAATTAATTTATTTAAGGGGCTTCCAAAAAATAAATTATCCAAAATTATTTGTATATTAGTAGGGGCGCAAGGATTTGCGCCCCTATTAAACCCAAAGGTAGAAAGAACACAGAGTAAAGAGATTGGAAAGGAATTTTTTAACTAAAATTTTTATCCACCTTGAAAGGGCTACTGCTAACTCTTAAATCCTAACTTTTTGATAAAGAGTCTCACGTTGTTGATAAGGTCGTCCTAAAGAAGCGATCGCAGTTTCTAAAGTTTCCACTTCCATACATGTACCACCCAAAGCACCCGCCATTGTGGTGATATGCTCCTCCATCAAGGTGCCGCCGATATCGTTGCAACCCCAAACTAGGGCTTCGGTTGCACCTGCAAGCCCCAGTTTTACCCAACTCTGCTGATGGTTGGGAATCCAATTACCCAAGTAAATCCGCGCCACAGCGCCTAGCAGCAGCGCATCGCTTAAAACTGGTTGATCGCGTCCAACACGGCGACGTAAGGGTTTGGGCGCTTCTTGACCAACAAAGGGTAATAAAATAAACTCTGTGATTTTTGCGGGATATCCCTGATTGATGGCAGTTTGTTGGAGCGATCGCAATTTTTCTAAATGCCCAATTTGCTGCTCGTGAGTTTCAATATGCCCAGATAACATGGTGCTAGTGGTATGTAAGCCTAATTTATGAGCGGTGCTGACAATTTCTAGCCAAGTTGCTGTATTAATCTTCTCTGGACACAATATCCGCCTTACTTCATCGTCTAATACTTCTGCTGCTGTTCCCGGCATTGAGCCAACGCCAGCATCACGCAAAGCAATAATTACATCGGCATATTCAAGTCCATCAAGTCTGGCGATAAATTCTACTTCCTGGGGAGAAAAAGCGTGGAGATGAATCTGCGGAAATTCCTGTTTGATGGTTTCCACTACCTTGATGTAGTAGGGCAAAGATTTACCATTTACCAGCGCTTGTGGATTTAACCCACCCTGCATACAGATTTCTGTTGCACCCCGTCGCACTGCATCTGTTGCCTTTTCCAAAATTTGCGCTGAATCTAACCAGTATGCACCGACATCACCATCATCTCGACGGAATGCACAAAAACTACAGTGCTGTTCACAAATATTAGTGAAGTTGATATTACGGTTAATTATGTATGTAACCGTATCGCCTGCTTGGGTATGGCGAAGTGCGTCTGATGTAGCACGAATTGCTGCGATCGCTTCTGGCTCTGTTTGTTGTAACAATACCACTCCCTCTTGAGGAGATAAGTCGTACCCCATCAAGGCACGCTCAAGAATTTTTTCCACAGAAATTTTCGTTAGCATTATTTTCTCAGTAAATCTTAAATTGAAGATCCAGTAATAAATAAAATTTTACTTAATAAATATACCAAGGTCTGGAGAATCCCATGCTCGAAGATAAGTTTTACCTTTAAAATTAATCTCTTGATATTTATTCTGTTTACTTTTTTTAGTTTCCATTGAAATAATCCTACAAGGTTCAAAATCTTGATAAGAATCTTCTTTTTCTAAAACTGCCGAAATATTGGTTACATTAATATGTTTAATTTTAACCATTTCTTGATTCTTTTGCTGCCAAAGTAACCAAAAAAATATTCCCAAGGGTCATTTACCATTGATAGCCCAATAGTAGAGCATTTCTTTGAATTTAAAAACTCAACTGCTCCTATATAAGTATTTTTTAGGTAAGGTCTATTAATAAAATACTGATTAATTCTCTAAGTTTGGAATATATTGTTGATATTAACAATAGGTTTATACCTATTATGAAATATCCAAGGCGATGATGATATTAGTAAAAACGTTACTATAACAATTGCTATTTTTTGCTTTTTAAGCTGAGATAAAACAACACCTAAGAATGGGGACATTAAGATAAAAAAAAGGCAAATGAAGACGACTATTCCAGGCTTGCCATTTCACAAAGTAGCAAAATAGAAATAACAAAAAAATAGTGTGATTTTACCACAACTATTTTAATTTATTAATACGCATCGTTGTCTTAAGGACTTGCAAAAAATAAATTATCCCAAATTATTTATAGTAGGGGCGCAAGTCCTTGCGCCCCTAAGATGGGATATTTTTTTAACTAGCAGTCCCTTAGCGGAAACTCTTAGTTAAGCATTGGTATTACTAATTTCTCGCGGTGTTCGTCGGTGCTGTATTAGTAATCCAATCGCCATACCAATGCCGACGAAGGCTGTAAAGTAGAATAAACCAATTAATCGGATATAAATTGGTGGTGCGATCGCTTCAACTTCCACTTCTTGAGCTACTTTTACTGGTGCAAATTGACGGTTAGATCCTGGTAGAGGAGTTGCTTCCACCTCGATTTTGTGGGGTGAACCATCAAAAAACTGTTCTTGCCATGTTAACTTACCTTGCTCGTCGGGAATACCTTTGTAGTCAAAGACTGTTAAATTATGTTCTGTGGCGATCGCTTTAACTTGCAATGCGACATCAGTGATCGGTTGTCCTGCTGTATCTTTCAGTTGTAGTGCTAAATTTGCAAGTTTTCCGACAGTTGCGTTTTTATCTCCGTCAAGGCTAATTTCCAATCCCTGAGATTTTTGAGATGATGGTGCAATTACTTCGGTACTACTTGGATGGTGTTCACTGCCATGAGCTTCTGCAACTTCTGCACTAATATTGATAACTAATAGGGTTACTATAGCCACTACTGTCAATGCACTTAATAAAAGGCGTACTGACTGTGGTGCAATTTCTCCTTGTTGTAGTTCTCCTTGTCCGCCGATAACCCAACCACCTAACAATCCAAGTGATAGTAAAATAGCTGCGATAATCACAAAATATTTATATTTGGTCGGATTTTCGTGGACATTTAGATTTAAGCTTTGCTGATATGGAGCAAAAGCATTTGCTACTAAAGGTGACACATTCACCAGTAATTGGTATTTACCACGAATGGGTAACATTTGCTGAATTTCTAGCTTACCATCAGGTGCATTAGCATCTATTTCCAACAATTTTGTTCCTTCAACAAGAGGGAAATCTGTTGTTAACCAAGGATTACGCGGTGGTGTTAGAATTTGTAAGCTAATTTTGGTATTTTCTAAATGTTTACCCGCAGCATCAACAGCTTGTAAAGTCAGGGTAACAGGAGATTGTGGTTTTTCTGCCTCTGCTTCAAAGGGAAGAATACGTTCTAAAGGTGGGTTGGTAGAGAGTAGCACTCTGGATGTAGGAGTTTGGGAATTTCCTACAAAGGAATAAAGAATTGACAAGGTGATGCAAACAGCACTTATAACCCCAAAAAGCCGATATTTTTTCATAAAAACTTACGGTAAATGTGAAACTTTTGTACTTTTTACAACTTACAGCAGTTTTCATGTGTATGAACCACATTCGTCGTAGTATGGGTGCAATATCTACGCTCCTAACGTATGGTCTATTTACCTGAAAATCGCTGTAAAGCTTAATAGCAGTGGATGAAATTTACTCCAGATTCTTATTACTAGGTAAAAGAATTATTCATAAATTCAGACATCATCAAAAATACAGTTAAGGTAATGTGGAGATGAAAAAGCATCTCTACATTACCTAAAAGTTATTTCCAAAGCAAAAAAACTGGTGCGAAACCTGGGATGTTTTAGCGTTGTAACTTTGTTATGTTAACTAGCAAAGTTTTTCATTCACCTAAAAAATCTTGGGATTATGATAATTTAGTGACATGCAACGCCTAATGTATGGTGACGCGCTGAATGTGCTGTGTTATGAACCGCAGGATAGGTGGAGAACAAAACAGTCCAGATCACTAAAGAAGATAGCAGCATATAAAGTGTTACCTGCACAGGCTTGGATAAGGTAATACCTGCGGTTTTCTGCAATACTGACATTTGAGAAAAAGTAGTCATTTTTGACCTCCGATAATTAATTTGGGTAATTTATCAATCAAAAGGCATGATGCCACTTGATTGGAAAAAGATATACGATCAACTTTGTCTTTGACAAGTGTGTATCAAATGTATTGTGTAATTTGACTTTAGTGAATACTATACTATCCTTTTAACATCGGCTCATCAGGATGTAGAAATCTCCACATAAAATCCATACAAATAACAAAAGAATGACACATGGATTTGAATGACGGCATTTTCAAAGCTGATAACACGAAGGTAACAGATTAAAATTAAAAATCAAAAATGCTCATGTTACCAAGTATCCAAAATTCCTTGAAATGTAATTTATCTTATCTCTAAGCCAATTAAATACACTACTGATTACCGATGCTTGCTTGTGTCTATATCCAAGATGCTATTATACTCGTTGTTTGTACTACAGGTATTGCTGAAGCAATAAGCATATCAGGAATAGGCATAAAACAGTTAGGTTTTACCAAATATAATTTATACATAATTTAAGCGTAATAATACCGTCGAAATAAAATAAGACTGGCTAAAATTTTTAAAGACTGATTCTAGCTTGATCTAGATTTAGCAACCTAAATAACAGTTTTTAAGCACTATCAAATTATTGACAATAATTATTAATTCCTCTAAGCTTTAAAAGCAATTGCAAATCTTTTGCAACTCTTTTTTGGTGCTAACCGTAGCTAAATGTCATGCCCAACAACTTCGCTCTAGGTAACGGAAAGCCTTGGAGCCGCCGTCAATTATTGAAGCTGGGACTAGCAGGTGCTGGAGTGACTGGTGCAGCTGGACTTTGGCAAATGCTAAATCTACAAAGCAAGTCAATCGTCAAAGTACCACCATTCAACATGGAAGCACCAGACGATGTTACTAACCCGATGAAGATGTTAAGGGATTTTGATTATGGGACGGTAAAGCAAGAAAATGGGCGGACTATCCGTGAATTTCAGCTAACTGCTGGTACTTCCATCATAAAGCTCAATAGTGCTGTCTCTTACAACATCTGGGACTTAAATGGTCGCATACCAGGCCCAACGCTACGGGCAAAACAGGGCGATCGCATTCGAATACTATTTCTCAATAACGCGGGACATTCTCACTCTTTGCATTTTCATGGGGTTCATCCGGCGGAAATGGATGGTGTTCGCCCAATCAGCAACGGTAGCGCCACAATTTATGAATTTGATGCTGAACCTTATGGTGTACACCTGTACCACTGCCATATTGAACCAGTCACCCGTCACATTGCCAAGGGACTGTACGGGATGTTTATCATCGATCCACCTACTCCCCGTCCCCCGGCTGATGAGATTGTATTAGTGATGGGTGGGTATGACGTGAATGATGATAGCCATAACGATTATTACGCTTTCAACGGTCTGCCGCACTATTACATGCATAATCCCATTCGTATTTACAAAGATCAGTTGATTAGGCTGTATGTCCTCAACATCATTGAATACGATCCAGCAGTGACTTTTCATCTCCATGCCAACTTCTTCGATGTATATCGCTCTGGCATGAGTATGACTCCTAGCGAGAAAACTGATGTGATTACGATGGGTGTAGCGGAAAGGCACATCTTGGAATTTGCTTTTCGCTACCCAGGTAAGTATATGTTCCATCCCCATCAGGATGCGATCGCAGAAAACGGTTGCATGGGTCAATTTGAAGTACTTACTGAGAGTAACTCTCAAAATACTGTTAAAAAGTCTTAAATAAATAATTTGTCATTAATTTATTAAAATTTTAGTTTAACTAGTTGATAAAAACTGTCATTATATGTCAAAGTAAAGTCTACTACAACGTGTCAAACAAACTAGCTTCTACTAATAGTTTGAAATGTTTCAATTAATACCTTTTTATTGGTGTGAGGAGCAAAAATGATAAAAGTTCGTTATATCTGCTTAACTATTGCAACTGCGGCAATAATTACCTTGAGTTCCTGTAGCAGTACACCAACCGCAGAAAATCCATCAGCACCAGTTGTTAGTACCCCAGCTACAGAGGCAGTCAGTAATAACAATCACAGTGGTCATGGTAGCAAAGAAAAAATTAACATTAACACTGCTATATTGTCACAATTAGATAAGTTTGAAGCCAAACTAGGTGTTCCAGCTTTATCTAACAAAATCCAGGCAGGTCGTCCTTATGGCAGCCCAGAAGATTTAGTTACTAAAAAAGTAATTACTCAAGAACAATTTGACCAAATTAAAGACCAGGTTGGTGTTCAAGAAGTGGCACTCACGGGTGAGGCAAAAGATGTTGACTACATGAGCAAGTTGGGCTTAATGAAAGGGCATCTTTTGGTAGCACGAGAATTGCTGGATCAAAATCAGCCAAAACAAGCAGAACCTCATATTGGACATCCAGTTGAAGAAATTTATGTTGATGTAGAAGAGCAATTAAATGAGCGCAAAGTCAAAGAATTTAAAACAACATTAGTGAGTTTGCAAGATTTAGTAAAATCTAGTCCGAAGGATAGCAAAGTTAAAACTAATTTTACTTCTTCAGTGCAAGCAGTTGACGGAGCGATCGCAGCTTTGCCAGAAGCTCAACGCTCAAAACCAGGATTTGTGCTACAGGTAATTAACGAACTGCTAGATTCAGCTAACTCCGAATATGGCGCTGCGATCGCAAATGGTAAAATAACTGCGCCTATCGAGTATCAAGACTCCCGTGGTTTTGTCGTTTACGCCAATGATTTATACAAAGGAATTTCTAGTCAAGTAGCCCAAGCAGATCCCGAAGCGCACAAAGCAATCGATTCTAGTTTCGCGGAACTAATAAAAGTTTGGCCTAGCGCCATCCCACCAGCTAAAGCAGTCAAAACACCTAGTGATGTCACCAAGCTGGTGAAAACCATTGAAGAAAACTCTCAAAAAGTAGTCGACAAATCCAATACCCAAGCACAGCGATAACACTTTGTTTTAATGGAAAGCTGATGCGAAGGAGTTTAAAATGATGAAATCGTTAAGAGTTAGGGGTTATGAATTAAGAGTCCTGAGTTAAAAATCCCGATTTACTAACTCTTGACCTCCAACTCCTCACTCCTAACTTCTACCTAATTACACTCCATTCGTTACTTGAACTAAGAACTGATGCAAGAACTTGACTATAAAAAGACTATCGACTTGCTAAACGCCATCATGGAATTTGAATTAGCAGGAGTAGTGCGTTATACACATTATTCTTTGATGGTGACTGGCCCTAACCGTATTCCAATTGTGGCTTTTTTCAAAGCACAGGCAAGCGAGTCTTTACTTCATGCTGAACAAGTAGGAGAAATTCTCACCGGTTTAGATGGGCATCCCTCCTTGAAAATTGCTCCAATGGAAGAAACTTACCAGCATAAAGTCAAGGATATCTTGGAAGAAAGCTTATCTCATGAAAAAAAGGCATTGGATCTGTATAAAAATCTGCTTGAAACTGTCACCAATGCTAGTATTTATCTGGAAGAATTCGCTCGCGGTATGATTGGACAAGAAGAGATGCATAATCTCGAACTGAAAAAGATGCTACGCGATTTTAGCTAATAGTCATTAGTCATTGGTCATTAGTCATTGGTCATTGGTCATTAGTTAAAAACAAATTCAAATGACAAAAGACAACTGACTAATGACAAAAGACAAAAGACAAAGGACAAAAAATGAATTTTAGTACTGCTCTACCTACTTTTGTAATAACGCTCCGAGAAGGAGTAGAAGCGGCCCTTGTTGTTGGTATTGTGCTAGCGTTGCTAAAAAAAGCTAAACAATCCCGACTCAACTCTTGGGTATATGCTGGTATCGGCGTTGGCATTGTTGTCAGTGCTTTTATAGGTGTGCTATTCAGTTGGGTAATTCAAATACTGGGAGCAGCGAATCCTCAATACACCTCGGTAGTTGAGCCAGCCTTGGAAGGTGTATTTAGCGTATTAGCGATCGCAATGCTCAGTTGGATGCTAATCTGGATGACTAAACAAGCCAGATTCATGAAAGCTACGGTTGAAGGAGCAGTAACAGAAGCGCTGACACAAAACTCAAATGCTGGCTGGGGTGTTTTTACTTTAATTTTAATTGCCGTTGTCCGTGAAGGCTTTGAAACTGTTCTGTTCGTTGCTGCTAATTTTCAACAGGGATTAATGCCAGCATTGGGTGCTATTGCTGGTTTAGTAGCAGCAACAGCCATGGGAGTGCTGCTATTTAAATGGGGTGTCAAAATTAACATCCGCCAGTTTTTCCAGGTAATGGGCGTTTTCTTAGTGTTGATTGTCGCTGGGTTGGTAGTTTCAAGCTTGAAACACTTTGACGAAGCTGTGGCTAACCTTGCCCTTAGCAGTCGTGCCACAGAAGGACTTTGTTTCTATTACGAACGTTTTACAAAAATACATTCTTGTATTTTGGGGCCAATGGTTTCAAATACTTCCACAATCTTGCCTGACGAACAATTTCCTGGGATTATTCTCAAATCTTTATTTGGTTATAGAGACAATCTCTATCTTGTACAAGCAGTGGGATATGTGACCTTTTTACTCACCATTGGAGGATTGTATTTCCGTAGTCTTGGAGGTGCTTCTCCCGAAAGTAAAAAAAATATCCCCTTTGGTCAAAAACCGATTAGTTCTGCAAAAGATTAAAAGCACAAACAACTAGAACCCCGACTTATTTAATAAGTCGGGGTTCTGAATCCTTGCAATTTTCACAAATCAAATAAAATTACTATATTATATTTAATTCAACTAAGTGCCCTGTGATGCAAAGAACACTTCCTTAAGCTGCTGACAAGCCTTTTCAATTGCATCTATACTACCTGGATTGACCAAACCAAAATAATCAAACACATATACTCTGTTATTTTTAGTTGCTTTTAATTGCTGCCAAAAAGCTTCCTTTTTTAGCGAATCTAAAAGTCCTGTTTCCGAATTACCTTGTGGGGAATTAATCAAAATTATCACCTCTGGATTTGCTTCTAAAACTTTCTCAGGCGAAAGCGTCACATAGCCACCAATTGGGCTTTTTCCTTGTAAATCTGCGGCGATATTTTTTGCCTGAAATTTTGCTAACAAATCCCCTGCCCAACTACTTTTATTCGGCGCTAAAATTGGTTGACGGCTAACCAATGCTAGAGTAGAAAAACCCTGAGTTGGCTTTTCTGGTAAGAAACTTTTGTAACGATTTAACAAAGGTTGAGGATCGGCATCAATTGATTTAGCAAGAGTTTTTGTAAGTTCTTCTAAAGATTCCCAGTTATTCACCTTAGTGAGAAAAGTCGGAATTCCTAGCTGCTGAAGTTTTTGTATTGGGATGTTAGAAAAACCTTCTGCGCCAATAACTAAATCTGGTTTTAGTGCCACCACTTTTTCTAAGTTTGGTGGGTTTTGTCCTTCACTAACACGGGGAATATCTTTGAACCTTGAGTCATTCTTAAATAATTTACTGCCAGTAATTCCGACAATTTTTGTTGGAGTAAGTCGAGAGATGATATCCGCAGAAAGAGAAGAAAGAGCAACAACTCTTTTTGCTGATTCTGTTGGTAATTGTTGAGAATTTATCTTTGTCGTCTCAGTCGGGTTTGGGACTTTTATTTGTGCCTGCTGAGTGGTTGCAGTCGTGCAAGCAGCTAAAACTATACTCATCAAAAGTGCTAAAGCAGATAAGAGCCAACGACGATACATATTAAAATTCCTTCTGGAGTAGGATTGCATAAAAAGAATAGTCAGCACCACATTCAAAAATTGCAAATGTAGCTTGTAGCAATATAGCTGGGATTAACAATATCAGAGATTGAAAAGATGTGGCTAATTACAATACCTAAAAATCAAGCTCTTCTTGTTTCAAAAAAATACTGGCTGTGGCAGATTTTTACTAACTAATGTAGATTTCGCATCTACCTAATAGTAGATAATTTTTTCAGATATACCTTTTTTTTATCAAAAATGCGGCAAAACCAATAAGGCTTTGGCAGTCTTGAAAAAATAGGTTTTAAAACCCTTGTGGCTTAATTATATAATTCGATACACGTTGCCCACGATTATCTAAATTGGGGTCGATGATTATTGTGTCCATCTACTGGTAGGTATGTCTAACCATCCTTTGAACATTGCAAGATCAACATTATTTTGGCGGCGTATATTTGCTGTTCTTTTCACTACTAGTTCGTTGCTCCCTAACTTTGGAACCGAACCAGCAAGGGCGCAAGTAAGCCAATATTGTCAGTTATCATCATCGGCGGTGAAAGAAAAAGAAAACTTACGTTTATCAGCTCTTAAAGGCAATCAAGATGCTCAAATCCGCTACCAAAACTTAATCAAAAAACAGGCACAGGAATTACAGCAGTGCCGCACTCGCACTTGGCCACAAATCCAAGCTGTCTGGTTGCGCTTGTATCCCTGTGATATTCAGCCAGGAATAGTTGACCAGATTATGGATCGGATTGTCAACCGTGGCTATAACCAAGTTTATTTGGAAGTATTTTATGATGGGCAGGTATTATTGCCAGCAAAAGCGAATCCAACAGCTTGGCCTTCTATAATTCGCACTCCAGGGACAGAAAACATCGATATACTCGCCACAGCAATTCAAAAAGGTCGGCAACGTGGTTTGAAAGTCTACGCCTGGATGTTTACTAACAATTTCGGCTATACTTACGCCCAGCGACGAGATAGAGAAAGTGCGATCGCTCGCAATGGCAAAGGTCAAACCAGCCTATATGTCGTAGATAATGGCTCTCAAGTATTTATCGATCCCTACAACTCGCAAGCAAAAAGCGATTACAACCAATTAGTAAAAGAAGTTTTGCGCCGTCGTCCAGATGGCTTGCTATTAGATTACGTGCGCTATCCGCGCCAAGCAGGAAGTGATTCCATCGCCACCAAAGTTTCAGATTTATGGCTATATAGTCCTGCAATACAAGAAGCTTTATTTAAACGGGCACTGAATTACAAAGGACTAGACTTAATTCGACGCTATTTGAGCAAGGGATATGTCACCGCCGGAGATATCGCGGAAATCGATCAACTTTATCCCCAAGAAGGGGAACCGCTTTGGCAAGGACGCATTCCCCCACCAGCGCAAAAATCAATTCTGTCTGCAACCGACAGACAACCACTTTTGCAATGGGAATTGTGGCAGCTAGCAGTTGCTCACGCCATGCAGGGAATTCTAGATTTTGTCAATATAGCCAGTTACCCAGCAAAGCAGCAAGGAGTTTCCACGGGAGTAGTGTTTTTCCCTGATGGCAACCAAACTGTAGGACAAGGGTATGATTCTCGCTTACAGCCTTGGGATCGCTTCCCCACTACATTAGAGTGGCATCCCATGTCTTATGGAAATTGCGGTAATGTCAGTTGTATTGTGGCGCAAGTGCAACGGGTTTTGAGTATGACAAAACCAGGGACTAAAGTGATTCCAGCTTTAGCCGGCAAATGGGGAGAATCGGTCAGTAATCGTCCTTCCCTAGAAGTGCAAATGCAGGCACTCCAACAATTTGCGCCCCAACTGAAAGGAGTTAGCCATTTTGCCTATTCTTGGCAATATCCTGAAAATGATAACGATCGCAAATTTTGTCGCATTCGGTAAATAACATAATTCTGAGAGTGACAGGCACTTGTGCGATGGTATTGGCACGCAAAAATAAAGTAGTGGTGTGGCAGAATCTAGCCTTATCACAGGTTGAGATAGACTAAAAATCATTAATGGTGAGGATTATAGGCTTTTGGTAATTGATGCTTGGGCGATCTCTTTGCGTTGTTTTTATCTCACGCAGAGGCGCAGAGGCGCATAAAATTCTAGATCCAAAGACGCGATAAATCGCCGTCTCTACAAAGGACTGATTATTGTAGAGACGGCGATTTATCGCGTCTCTTACCTTAACCAAACTGCTGTAAAACCAAGTCTTCTGGTGTATTACAGTTAAATAGCATTTCTGGTTCTGCTAAAGGCAAAACTTCCACCGGATATTGCCGTAGCCATTGCTGAAACGATCGCCCCCCTTGGTTGATAAACTTTAAAAGTTGTGGCAAACAACGACGGCGATAGAAACCACATAGAGGTTCCCAGCCTTTGGGATTATGAGCTAAAGCTGCGATCGCATTATCCCCCACGCTATCAAGTCTAGTTACCCAATCTTGTAACACCTCAACCCGCAATCTCGGCAAATCGCAAGCTAGCAACAACACCCATTCTGTCTGTACTTCGGCTAGTCCTTGGGCAAACCCAACTAAAGGCCCGTGGGCAAGAGGTTCTCCAGATAAAGGTACTTCTCGGATAAATTGGCAACCAGGCAAAAGCAAATCTTGATACCGTTCTGTCCAGGGAGTGACTATATAAACAGTATCAGCACAGCTTTGAGCGATCGCACAAACTCGTTGCAACAAAGGTATCCCTTGAATGGGAATCAAGGCTTTATCTTGACCCATCCGAGAACTTTTACCGCCAGCTAACACAATAGCGGTTAATTTGCTTCGGCTCGTCATTGCCCCATGCCCATCATCCCCTATTCTGACTTTTCTCCACTTGCTGCAATAAATGTTCTACACTTTCTGCTGGTGCAAGACACTTCAAACCTTGGCAAACTAACCCAACGCTTCCCTCTGGTAAATCAGATGTAATGGCAAACACAGCCGTTGGTAGAAACTTGGGGATCAGCGAGTTTATTTGCTCAGTGGTGCTGCGAATCAAGGTAGAATTTCGATACCAATCCAAGGCTGTAAATAAACTAGGACAAGCCTGGGGAGAGCGCTCCATTACACTCTTAAAAGCTTTTAAACCAAGTTCGGCTAAATCTAAATAATCTAGATTATCGGTGAGTAAAGCGAGACGAACAAGATTAGCGATCGCAATTCCATTCGCTGACGGTGTAGCATTATCTACGTAACTGCGTTCTCTGACAATTAAATCTTGACTAGAATCGGTTGATGTGTTATGGTATCCGCCTAATTCTACGCTCCAGAGAAATTCGTTAAATTCATCTTGGATAGCGATCGCATTTTCTAACCATCGCTGATTCTCAGGGTTGGAAGCTTGTAAATCTAGCAGAGCTTTAATAAACAAAGCGTAATCTTCAGATTGGGCTAAAACGGTTGGTTCGCCTTGATAGTTGAGTCGCTGAAAACGCCCATCTACAAACTGATTTTCTAAGATAAAATTCGCCGCTTGTGCTGCTAATTCCAAATATGATGGTTGTTGGAAAACACCAGCAGCCTTAGCTAGCCCAGAAATCATCAAGCTATTCCAGGCGACAATCATTTTCGTATCTGTCACCGAGGGAATGCGACCTGGCCAATTAGTGGTTTTTGCTTCTTGGTTGTTACGAGCCGGGGGAAAAGTTTCTAGCGACTCAGAACTAACGCCATAGCGAACAATAAACAGCTTACTCAGTGAGGTTTCTAGCGTTGCACTCAGTTTGCCAGAATTCCTTCTTTGTAAAACATTACGTCCTTCAAAGTTGCCGTTAGGGGTAAAAGTAAATTGTTGTTGTAATTCTGTTAATTCTTCAGGCGTTAACAGTTCTTGAACTTCGCTGTAACTCCAAACATAAAAAGCTCCTTCTTCTGGTTCTACTGCCGTAGGTTCAGTGAAGCTGTCGGCATCTTGAGAAGCATAGAAGTAACCTTCCGGCGCGGTCATTTCCCGCTTTAGCCATTGTACAGTCCCAGCAACTGCTGTCTCAAACGCTGGTTCTTGGACTCCTGCACTCCATAAATTTCCTAGATACTCCACAATCTGTCCATTGTCGTAGAGCATCTTTTCAAAATGCGGTACTGTCCAAGTCGGGTCAACAGTATAGCGATGAAAACCACCACCTACATGGTCATAAATGCCTCCCAGCGCTAAATCTAGTCCTCGCTGGGTACAAACTTGCTTACCATCATAACGAGATTCAAAATTAAATCTAGTTCCCCGCAATGCTAATTCTGTATAGGGAATCATCGGAAAGCTATTACCAGATTGACCAGGAGTAATTACACCTGTGCTGGTTTCCCAACCTTGGCGGAGTAATTCGCGGTCTTCAAGCTCAGTTGTTGTACCATCTTGCAATACCGCAGACGTGAGCAGGGACTCGATAATTAAGGCTTTACGTTGCTGTAATTCTGCTTTTTCGGTGTCGTAATAACGGCGAAGGGCTTGCAACACCTGCAAAAATCCCGGACGACCATAGCGCGGGTCTACAGGAAAATAAGTCCCGGCATAAAACGGCACTAAATCTTCTGGAGAAAGAAAAATATTTAAAGGCCAGCCTCCTTGACCGCTCATCATCTGCAAAGCCTGCATATAGATGCTATCGAGGTCAGGTCTTTCTTCCCTGTCTACTTTGATGGGAAGATAATTGGCATTCATGTAGTCAGCGATCGCAATATCAGAAAAAGCTTCGCCTTCCATGACAGTACACCAGTGGCAACTAGAGTAGCCAATGGAGAGAAAAATCGGTTTATTTTGCGCCCTTGCAGTTGCAAGCGCTTCGTCACACCAAGGCCACCAATCAATGGGGTTTTCGGCGTGTTTGCGGAGATAGAGGCTCTTAGCTTCAGCAAGGCGATTAGTCATGATCAAATGCAAATAGTTGCCTTCTTTGCTCAGTCTACCTTGTTCCCAAGAGTGTTAACCTAGACAGCTATGTATATGCAAGATAATCCCACAAGTGACTTAGCCCAAGGGATAAGAGTAGTGTATGTCACTAATATCGCCGACACCTGTGTAAGTTGTGAAATATTTTTATTGAAAAGATCGCAATAGCAAGCTGACAATATTTGGTGGCGTTTCTTGCACAGGTGATGCTGTCTTTGACTGAATTAAAGTATTTGGGCTAAGTCCTGCTATCAGGTGGAGCAAGAAGGTGATGATGGCGGCTTGTATAAGTTTTTCCAGCATGGCACGTCTCTTGTGAGTGGATAGCATTTCAATTAGGACTGATTATTCTAAATACACCTCGTACTATCGATTTACCGAATCTAACAAAAATAGCTGAATAATTGCTGAGGGAAATCCTAAAAAAATGTTTAAAATGTTACAAATATTTAACACAAGTCCCTAAGCAAGTTGGATTTCGGTTATCGGTTTAATGAAACATCGCCAAGGTTATCTAGCAAAGTCCGAGATTATGAGGTTGGCGATAATTAGAGTTTTTTGATTTGTTCTTCCCTACATGGGATATTATCTTAGACACCTTTTGCGGCTAAAAAGTGCCCTTAGAGGTTGAAAAAGAGGCAACAAAGCAGGGAGCAGGGGGCAAGGGTCAGGGAGCAAGGGAAAATGTTGAAGCAGACAACAGAAGCAATTCATTTATGAGATTCGACCCCGGATGAATTGAAACCACTGAACGAAACTTCAGTATTCTTGTCTTAAAATCTTTCCCTGGTTGGTCGCGGTAGTGAACAGAGAGAAATTTTCCTCTTGCCTCATGCCTTCCTCAATAAAAATTTAAGTTATCTGCTTGAGAACAGTAGAGATAAACCCCAGTTTCGTGCTGTCACCGATAAAATGTATTTAAAGTAGCCACAAACACGCTTCCATGATTCCTATCGTTATTGAACAATCGGGTCGAGGTGAACGCGCCTTTGACATCTACTCACGGCTGTTACGTGAGCGCATCATCTTTTTGGGACAACAAGTTGACAACAACATTGCTAACTTGATTGTTGCCCAACTGCTGTATTTGGATGCTGAAGACCCGGAGAAGGACATATATATGTACATCAATTCTCCCGGTGGTTCGGTGACGGCTGGTATGGGCATTTTTGACACTATGAAACATATTCGCCCTGATGTCTGTACAATTTGTACCGGATTGGCGGCGAGTATGGGCGCTTTCCTTCTCAGCGCGGGTGCTAAGGGTAAGCGGATGAGTTTACCCCATTCTCGGATTATGATTCATCAACCTCTCGGTGGCGCTCAAGGACAAGCGACTGATATTGAAATTCAGGCGCGGGAAATTTTGTACCACAAGCAACGGCTAAATAACTATTTAGCTGAACATACAGGTCAACCAATTGAGCGCATTGCTGAAGATACTGAACGTGACTTCTTCATGTCACCAGAGGAAGCCAGGGAATACGGTTTGATTGACCAAGTGATTGACCGCCACGCTGCTGGTAGCCGTCCAGCTGTTGCTGCTGTGAATTAATAATCACGATTGGTAAATCACCATTTACCACTTTTAATTCCCTTAAACCTCAAAAATAACCCCTCTTCATAATCTGAAGAGGGGTTATTTGAATTAAAAACTTGATTTAGAAGTTGCAAATCAAAATCCTGCGCTTGGGTCTGGCTGAGATTGCAGGTATTTGAGAAATCCGTGTAATTCTTCTTCAGTTAGCAAAGTACGTCCCCGTTTACCGTAGGTTTTAATCAGATGCCCCCGTCCCTGTGCTGGTGTCCAGTTTAAACGCTGGATTTCGACATCTGTTTTAGCAATTACATCCGACAAATTCACGAGTTCAGCTTTCTTCTTTCTCTTTCCTGTCACTGACGGAGGGACTACATCCTCTTTCATCCAACATAATCGTTCGATTTCAGCATTAATTTCCCTCTCCTGTTGTGTCCAACATAACTGTTCGGTGTCAACATCAATTTTGGCAGTCACAACTTCATCTAACGGTTGAGATTCAAGATATTGAAGGAAGTCTAGTAATTCTACTTCTGTGAGTAAAGTACGCGATCGCTTACCATAACTTTTTTTGAGATGCTCTCGTCCCTGGTCTATTGTCCAGCCTAATCGCTGCATCTCAACATCTGTTTGAGCAATTACTTCAGCAAAATTAACAGGTTCCATAACTTCGTCACTCTTTTAACAGCCTGCATCATTTGTCATTTGTGATTGTTAAGGACAAATGACAAATGACAAATTAAAATCCCGCTATTGGGTCAGGCTGCGATTGAAGGTATTTAAGGAATCCGTGTAATTCTTCTTCAGTTAGCAAAGTACGCCCTCGTTTACCGTAGGTTTTAATCAGATGCTCCCGTCCCTGTTCTGGTGTCCAGTTTAAACGCTGAAGTTCGACATCTGTTTTTGCAATTACATCCGATAAATCCACGGGTTCAGCTTTCTTCTTTCTCTTCCCTGTCACTGATGGGGTAGGGACATCATCTTGAGGGCTGTAACTCCGAGGTGTAAATGGTGTGACATTATTAGCAGAAATTGCTGGAAAGGTTTGATTTTCTGGCTCGTTACTAAACGTTATTTCCAAGTTTTCAACTGGAGGATCAAATTCTAGCTCCCGGTTGGTAGTCACAGGAAAATTTTGACTTAAATCTTGGCTATAGTTATCGCTTGGTAAAGACGCAGCACTACTGTATTCGTACTGTTCGTTACTGGTTGTTACTACTTCTGGTTTGATGTTGCGGACTTTGGAAGGCGGTATAGATATTTCTTTGTCGCTAACCTCTGGCCATTGACTACCTACAAAATCCCCAGCTTTCGTAGAAGAATAAGTAGATTCACTCAATCCGCCTTTGGTATTCAAGGAGGGATTTAGCTGCGCTGGAGAAATTGAATTTGAGCTAAATTCCACTGATTCTGGTGGCGAATTTGTAATACCCAAAACCATCAACGCCCTAGTTCTGGCTTGGTCTTCTGCTACTTCTACTGTTTCTGCTGCTGCCATACCCGTCGCACGGGTTACGCCTTCAACTTGCACGCTTGCCCGGACAATATATTTTCCTTGAAAAATTTGCACTAATTCAGAAGTCAGACTGCCCTTGGGATACAAGCTCTGGAATTGAGCCAACATAATACTACTACCAATCTAAATCTTTTGGGGACTTGGGATTGGAGACTGGGACAGGGGAAAGAATTATTTTAATCCTCATCCCTAATACCCAATCCCCAGTCCCTTTTAATGCTTTGTCTAGTGTCCCAATTGTAGCAGTAGCTGTTTTTTGACGAAATTTTTGGCTGGTGCTAACTTATCTGGGTAGTCTTGCCTGCAATGCTATACTGATTACCCAACTAGATATCTAGAACTATTTTCTGGAAGTGCGCTCTAAATCTACAATAATGGAGATAAGGTTCGCCCTCACTGCTTATTAAGCTGCTCACCTAATTGTTACCGATTCTACATGTGGGAAAATTGGGTTCACCGGCAGTTCCTCCTAGTTAAAAATCAGATTCTAATGGCGTAAAATTACCTTCACTCTAGACAATCAAACACCTGTAGTTTCCACGCTACTTGCTCCACTTGAGGAAACCCCAAGACCTTTAGGGTGATGCCTCCGGCACGCCAAGGGCGAACGGCAGTCCTCCAGACGCTCGATGACTCGCTAAAACGGGAACCGCTAAGACGGGGGCTGCCTCACCGCAGTGGCTCCCCTGCATAGCGCTTTTGGGCAGTATGGATTCTCTAAACCCAACTTCTCAAAAACCCGTCGCGTAATTCACTAGCGGGGCTAAATTGTAAAATCAGGCGTGCAATCTTAAGTTTGGTTAGGTGAAGGGAATTGAACGCAGGCGAATTCTGAGAGCATCGTGCAGTGAGAAGTTCGTAGATGCCCAGAGTTGTCCGTGGGTAGGCTTCCTTTGCTCGGAACTGCCGGAGTAGTTTCCCACTCTTGTTAGGTTGGGTTTCCTTTCCTTAGAACTTAGGAAGCCTTGCCTCTGGGCAATTCGTTTCCAGCTTGTTTCTGTAAGCCGTGAGGGTATACAGGAATGAACCAGATTAAACAACAAATAATGTTTTGACCAAAGGTCGGTTCACTGCATGGAATTTTCAATCGCTACACTCCTTGCCAATTTCACCGATGATAAATTGGTAGCTCGGAAGGTTTTAGAAAAGAAACTTGGCTGTGAAGATGAAAAAAGTTTACAAAAACTTCACATTGCCTTAGATGTTCTTGAAAAAATCGGTATTTTGGTCAAAGAACGGGGCAAATACCGTCGTGTTTCAGAAGAGGGAATAATCGAGGCAAAACTCCGTTGTTCTAGTAAAGGCTTTTGCTTTGCTATTCAAGATGTGGAAGGAGCCGAGGATATTTACATCCGCGAAAGTCATTTAAGTAATGCTTGGAATGGCGATCGCGTTTTGGTGAGAGTTCTCAAAGAAGGCAGTCGCCGTCGCTCTCCCGAAGGGGAGGTGAAGCTAATTCTCGAACGTTCCAACCACACGTTACTGGCACGAATTAAGCAGGTGGAAACTGGTTTTCGGGCTGTGCCTTTAGATGATCGATTGCTGTTTGAACTCAAGATTCAAGCCAACGAGGTAAAGTTGGAAGAGGCGATCGACCACCTAGTTCATGTGGAAGTTTTGCGTTACCCGTTAGCACAATATCCTCCCCTTGGTCGAGTGGTACAAATCCTCGGTAGCGATGCCGAAGCTGCTGCTGATATAGATTTAGTTACGTGCAAACACGACCTTTCCCGGACTTTTCCCGATCATGTTCTCGAAGCAGCCGCCAAGTTACCCAAAAAGCTACTCAAAGCAGACCTAAAAAATCGCTTGGATTTGCGTAATTTGTTTACTCTCACCATTGAAGGGGTAAATGGTGACACCAAAGTTATAGAAAACGCTTTTAGTTTAGAAAAAAACTTAGCCGGAAATTGGCTTTTGGGCGTTCATATCACTGATGTTTCTCACTATGTCCAACCTGATGAAGCCCTAGATAGAGAAGCACTCAAACGGGGTAAATCAGTGTATCTGGGAGAATTAGTACTGCCAATTTTGCCCTCAGTTGTGGCAGAACGCTGTTCTTTAATACCTGGGAGCGATCGCTTAACTATCTCTTTTTTAATTACCATTGATCCCCAATCTGGAGAAGTGTTGGAGTGGGAAATTCAACCTAGTGTAATTAACGTCGAAACTGCACTAAGTACTGAAGTTGCCCAAGCAATTCTCACAGGTGAAGCTCACAATCAATCTCCACAGGTCGTCCAAGTAGTGCAAGACCTCCAAGCCTTGCAAACAGGCGTGAAGCAGGTACGGTTGAATCGTGGTAGCCTCCAGTTGAATCTGCCGCCCAGCCAAAACGCCTATTATGATGAGGGGATTCTCGGCGCTGTGGTGGTGAATGATTTACCAGTGCGATCGCTACTCACGGAGTTGGTACTGTTAGTTAATCAACTGATCGCAACTCACTTAAATGCTCTTGGTGTTCCGGCTATCTGGCGAGTCCAAGGCACGCCCGATGTTGAAGATGTTCAGGAAATGCTGAAATTAGCAGTCAATTTAGGCGTTGACCTCACATTAGATCCAGAAGTCGATATCCAACCCCTAGATTATCAACATTTAACGACAGCTTTTGCCGAATCTCCCTCTGAGCAAGTTCTTACTTACTTATTGCAAGATACCCTTAAGCCCTCGGCGTACAGCACCACCAAAGGATCTCACTTTGGTTTGGCACTACCGCAATATGTCCACTTTAGTGCCCCATTGCGGCGTTACCCAGATTTGCTGATGCAGCGAGTGTATTACGCGCTACTCGAAAACGGACGCGATCGCCGCAATACCCGTGTCAGAGAACGCGTTAACCTGCGCCACTCCTCCAGCCACGAGGAAATTAACTGGAACGTTTTACCCCCAGAATTGCAACAAGAATTGCAAAGCGATTTGACTAGGGTAATTGTCCAAATCAACGACCGAGAAAAAGAAGTCCAAGAAGCTGAAGCTGATTTAGCCGGACTGCAAAAAGCCCAACTGATGAAGCAACGCATCGGCCAGGTATTTCAAGGCGTGATTACTGGCGTTCAATCCTACGGTTTCTTTGTGGAAATTGAAGTACCAGCAGCCGAGGTAGAGTCCAGCAGTAATCCTGGTGTGCCTTTGCGAGTAGAGGGATTGGTACACGTCAGTTCTCTCAAAGATGATTGGTATGAATATCGCGCTAGACAACAAGCACTGTTTGGTCGCAAAAATCGCGCTTCTTACAGATTAGGCGATCGCGTCGCCGTCCAAGTTAAGAGTGTCGATTACTACCGTCAACAAATTGATTTGGTAACTGTTGGCAGCGATGGTCTAGCTAAAGGGATAACTGGGAATGGTTCCAATGATGAGCTTTCAGACCTGTATTTACCAAATGATATAGAGCCTGATGACCTAGATCCTTACTCTGAAGATGAGTAAAATCCACCAAACTTTACGTGTCAAATAATACTAAACCTCTCATTTTGGGCGTATCGGGCGCATCTGGTCTGATTTACGCTGTTCGCGCCATCAAATTTTTGCTAGAAGCGGATTATAGTATTGAATTGGTTGCCTCTAAATCTACTTACATGGTTTGGCAATCAGAACAGGAAATTCGGATGCCACCAGAACCAATTCAACAAGAACAATTTTGGCGAGAGCAAGCTGGAGTTGCCCTTTCGGGTAAACTCCGTTGCCATCCTTGGGGTGATGTTGGAGCTGGGATTGCCAGTGGTTCCTTTGCCACTCTGGGGATGATAATTATTCCATGCAGCATGAGTACAGTAGCAAAGCTAGCGGTTGGCTTGAGTTCTGATTTACTAGAACGGGCAGCAGATGTCCAACTCAAAGAAGGGCGAAAACTGGTCATTGTCCCTCGTGAAACGCCTTTTAGCCTCATCCACCTGCGTAACTTAACCTCTTTAGCTGAAGTTGGAGTTAGAATTGTCCCCGCTATTCCCGCCTGGTACCATAATCCCCAAACCATCGAGGATTTAGTTGATTTTGTAGTTGCCCGTGCTTTAGATCAACTAGATATTGACTGCATCCCAATTCAAAGGTGGGAAGGTCGCCGCTAACGCCCCTGTAGACTCATCAGAAATTTCACAATAGCCCTAAAAGGGTAATGATAGAGATGGCTGATAGTGTCAGTAGTTAGTGAACAGTAATTAGTGAAGAGTAATCAGACTGATAACTGACCACTGACCAAAGAGGCAGGGGAATAGGGAGCAGGGGGCAAAGGGAGAAAGATTCTGAAATTCCCTGCTCCATTAGGGTCTCAGAGCGAATAAATTTATTTATGGGGTTTTCCCCCTGCTCCCTGCCCCCTTTCCTCTTCAGTGACCACTGACAATTGACAATTGACAAAATTGCTATGGCTGTAATTCGCTTAATTCTATTGGTGGCGGTACTGGGAGGACTAACGCTGTTGTTAGTTCAAAATTGGTCGCCTGTCCTATCGCTAGTATTTTTGGGCGTGCAAACTCAACCATTACCACTAGCGATATGGATTTTGTTCAGTACTACCGCAGGTGCTTTCACATCTATATTGATTGCTACCTTATTTAACTTATCCAATTATTTTGTGGCAGGGCAACGTCAAACTCCTGACCGCCGAAGTACAACTTCGCCTCGTGCAAAGGCAAACCAAAGAGAAGAATCTACATCTCGTACCACTCCTCCACCACCAGCTAGTAAAAAAGAAGAGCCTACTAGTGATGAATTTGATGATTGGGAGACAAATGGCAGTAGAAATGATGATTGGAACTTTGATGAAAAGTCCGAGGAAGCGCCTACCCCTAATCCTCAAGCTCAACCTGCTAGAGACTCGAAAATCTACGAACGTCAATCAGAAGCCAAAAGCAGTTCTCAGTCTGGTTCAGTTTACTCCTACAGCTACCGTGAGCCTAAAAATACGGCTGTGGGAAAAACCGAATCCGTTTATGATGCCGATTACCGAGTCATCATTCCCCCTTATCAGCCACCCACTACTAATCAAGCGGATGACGATGATTGGGAATTTTTTGATGATGATGAGGATTTTGAGGATGATGATAAACGCTCCCGGCGGTGAGACATAAGACATAGTAGGTTAAGTCTCTACTTGATGCCACAGCGCTCTCTAGACTCCTGCTTGACCTTACCAGTCATGGCAGCTTCCTGCAAAGCCATGAAAGCATTTAAATCTTCCAAGTCATACGGGGTAGTCAACAGTTGTCGTAGTTGATTTTCAGCTTCCACTGTCAAATAGCCAGTTGCTAAAGCTTTTTGTACAACGTCACGAATTCGATTCATAGTTGACGCCTCATTCATCCTATATTTATTCATTCAGGCTTATTGGGGTGAAATATGCAGTAGTTTTTGTGTCGAAACTTCTTTTTTACAAAGCTTTTTTGGGCGATCGCAGGATACAAGTCATTATTTACACCTTTTTCGTAAACATTTAATTGAGTAGGACTTGTTATAACTAGATTTTTAGACTAACTATACCGTGCTATTAGAAACACAGTATTTTGTATACTTAAAATTATGCACCAGAGTGAAAATTCGGATTATTTATATAGACAGAAATTATTTGGATAAAGTTTCAAACAAGCTATGTTAATTTTTTCATTAAGGAAAGTGATCTATATACGGCAATTACCAGGTTAGATCAGGAAAATTACTACATTTTTGAGAAATTTATCGTTGATTGTTTATAGTAATTTCACTGAAGAATGGTTAATTTATTGCTAAGTTACTTTAAATACATTAATAAATAGACTTGAGAATAAAGAGAAGCGGTTAGAAAAGAACATTTAAAGAATTAAGGTTTAAAAACTAACATAGTAGAATCTCTTTAGGGATTAAAACGGGTTTTATAATCATTAAAGTTAAAGTAAGAAGTGTTACTAATTGCAATTGAGCAAAATCTCTATTAGGGCTTAAAACAAAACCCTACTGCTTTCAGGAAGCGGTAGGGAAAAGCATTGCAATTGATTAGAATCCCTATTAGGGATTTTATGCTTTCTATACTCTGAATGAATGGCTGATTAGGGGCTTCCCATTTGACCTGATCTTCATTGATGCCGACAAGCCAAACAATCCCCATTATTTCAAATGGGCGCTCAAGCTTTCCCGTCTCGGCAGCTTGAGCGTTGCCGATAATGTCGTGCGTAACGGAGCAGTAATTGATGCTACCAGCAGCGATCCTAGCCTTCAGGGTGTGCGTCGCTTTAACGAATTGCTTGCCTCTGAGCCACGCATCAGCGCTACGGCAATCTAGACCGTGGGCAAGCAAAGGATACGACGGCTTTGCGATCGCAATGGTCAACTAGAAAATAGCAAAAGATTCTTATGTGGTCAGTCTTAGGAACGATTTTGAGGGAACAGGTAGGCGATCGCAGCGTAACCCGAAACACTTAGTAAACTAACCAAAAAAGCAGCTAAAAAAAAAGTAGACATATAGAATTCTACCCAAATGCCAAATTAACGTTATATTCCACACAATTCCAAAATCTCGACACCCATCAAAAAAACTAGATTTTGGTTAGATACTTTCAAATTAGCAATTGGGTATGACACGGCCGTGACTAACCTGTGTCAATGCCTTGTAAGTAGAACAGGTGGGAAAAACCAAACTATGTTAATAAAAGAAAAGTGGACTAAAACCCCCTTTCTTCCTGCCTGAACCTGATGATAAATATTCACACCGACTTACTTATGTCAAGGGTTTTGACTTAACTTAAGCCAAAGGCAGAAAAAACCGAAACGTACTGCCAACTCCCAACTCGCTTTCTACCTGAATCTGACCGCCTTGTAGTTCAATCAAACGATAGGAAATAGTTAAACCAATACCAGTACCACCCGAATGGCGATCGCGCGATTGGTCGGCTCGCCAGAAACGCTCAAACACATGAGGCAAATTTTCTGGAGCGATACCAATACCTGTATCTACAACTGCAATCGAAAGTTGAGATGCTTCAATCCCAACACGAATAATAATTGAACCTTCGTTAGTGTAACGCACCGCATTACCAAGCAAATTAACTAACACCTGTTCTGTACGATCAATATCCGCCAATACAAGAGGTAGCACAGATGGACATTGTAAGAGCAGAACTGGCCCATCTTCCAACAATTGATCGGTGAATTTCTCCACTAACGACTCTAATAACGGACGCAGATTTACCCGTTGTATATTAATTGGCAAATAACCAGCTTCTGCCTTAGACAATTCTTGTAAATCGTTCACCAGGCGCTCTAAGCGCCTAGTTTCTTTAGCTAAACGCCGATAAATTTCAGGAGACGCTTCAATTTCCCCATCAGCCAGTTCTTCCAAGTAACCACGCACAACTGTTAACGGTGTCCGTAATTCATGGGTCATGTCTCCAATTACCTCTCGCCGCCGCGCTTCCACCCCTTCCAAACTGGCTGCCATCCGATTGAAACTAGCACCCAGTCCATTCAGTTCTGGAATATCAGACATAGGTAGTCTTGCATCCATCTGACCAGCAGCAAATTTCTGGGTGATTTGTTCCATCTCGGTCAAGCGCTGCATAATCCGTCTGGAAACCCAGTAACTCAATCCTCCAGCGGCGGTAGTGCCGACTAAAACTGACCAAAGAGTGCTTCGCTGCCAAGCAAGCTCAAATCCTGCAACCAATTCAGTACGGACATCAATTAAGTCGAACCCCTGATTTTCTAATCGTTCTAAATGCAGTACAAATAAACGAGGGGAAGAGATTTTGCTGATGCTCACTAGACTACCTACCCCCACGATCATCACTACTAAGTGGGAGAAAAATAGGCGCGTTCTCAGCCCCATTTTCATAATATTTACGCTACCGGAGGATCTTCAAATTTATAGCCCACTCCAACAACAGTTTTAATAAAAGTAGGACTTGCCGAATCAGGCTCAATCTTTTTTCGCAACCTAGCTACATGAGTATCAACCACTCGTTCATCGCCGAAAAAGTTATCTCCCCAAAGTTTATCAATTAGTTGAGTGCGATTCCAAACTCGACCAGGATTACTAACAAAAGTAGTTAGCAAGTTAAATTCTAGGGTAGTTAAGTCCAAAATTTCCGGTTGCTGAGAATTCATCTGACGGCTGGCAGTGCGCTGGTCTACATCGACGATAAAGTGTTGAGTACGATTGACTTGATTTTGTCCCCCTTGGCGAAGGCTACGCCGCAATAGTGCCCGCACCCTAGCTACCAACTCTCTGGGGCTAAAGGGTTTGACCATGTAATCATCAGCACCCGTAGACAGACCAATCACGCGATCAATTTCCTCACCCTTAGCTGTGAGCATCAAAATGTAAGGATCTTTTGTACCCGGTTTCTGGCGAATTCTGGCGCAAACTTCCAACCCATCCAAACCAGGAATCATTAAATCTAGAATGATTAAATCAGGTGGTTGCTCCTGAAACATTCGTAAAGCATTTATTCCATCGCGGCTAATGCGACAAAAAAATCCTTCTTTTTCTAAAGATAATTGGATTAAATGAGCAATTTCTGGTTCATCTTCAACTATTAAAATATCCATTTCAATTAATCACAAAACTGTGAGCAGACAAGGGGTAAAATCCCCTTGTTACAAAATAGATAAACTTCCACCAGAGTCTATTAAAGGTTTGAATTTGACGGTGTGCGATAACTATAGCCAAGATTAGAATCTTTTTGAATGTGTGCTTTAATACTATCTATGTCAATGAAGCAGTCAGCAACATCAATCAAGCTTTCACTAGTAGTAGTTTGTAGACTCACCACTTCCACCCGAACCCCCATTCTGCTGACAGCGTTCACCGCATAAGCTAAGTCTCCATCGCCACTGACTAACACCGCAGTATCATAATAAGGAGCTAAAGTTATCATATCTACAGCAATTTCTACGTTCAGATTTGATTTTTTGAAATTCTCTGCTGGTTGCATAATATCTTTAGCGACAACACGATAGCCATTACGACGCATCCACAATAAAAAACCCTGTTGCTTTTCATTGCTGATATCAACTCCAGTATAAAAGAAAGCCCGCAACAGTCTTGAACCATTGGTTAAATGACAAAGTAATTTAACGTAGTCAATTTCGATGCCGAGTTGTAAAGCTGTATGAAATAGGTTTAAGCCATCAATAAAAATAGCAACTCGACCACGATTCAAGCTATTGACAATTGAACTATCAGATGTAGTATCTTGTATTTTAGGCTCTTTACTTTTGACCGTAGTATCGCTTAAATTTTGCCCTTGCCAATGTGGTTTAGTTTTGAGTACTTTAGGTTCCTTAAATTCATTTCTTTGTTTGCTAAAATTAGTTATAATCATTGATACCTCTGATTTTAAAGATGGAAAAAGTTTTGTGTAAATTGTCTATACTATAGTCTGTGCTAATTTATAACCCTAGCAGGTAATGGTCTTAAATCACTACATACAGATAAAGTTAAATGGTGCTAAAGCAGATTCAAAGTAGACATCCAAAGTTTTTTCAGTGTTGTTAGGGTTAGTTTGATAATATATTGCTTCTGTCCACAGATATGTTAGTCTTTACCCACCAAGACAGCAAGAGTCTGGAGAAAATAAATCTTACTACCAGGTTAGGGCAAAAATCCGCAAACATCATCTATCTATTTTTATTTTAACTCTGAGTTTTAATAACATTACAGCAAGAAGTTGAAAGTTATAGCAATCTCAGGACACTCAAATACTGGCAGACTAATAATGTAATATGCGATGCCTGCGGTGGGCTAGGCCAACGCACTTCAAAAGGTAGGTTTGTTTAAGGTATTTGGATAATCTTTAAAAGACAATTTTTATCTAAATGAGGGAGGCTGATGGAAATACAAGATTCCGACTTCTTGAAAGAAAAGAAGTCGGATATTTGAGTTTTAGTCCTTAGCCAACTTATTATTAGATGTGTAGTAAACCTTACTACCAGTATCAGGTACAAAATGACAGCTGATACATGAATTCCATAATGATTTCCAAATTGGTTCTTCCGATTTGTGGAAATACTCACCCATCACTGGTTTGATTGCCTCAGTTGCCTTCAGCAAATTGTAGTGAGGGATGTTAAGGAATATATGATGAGCAACATGAGTACCGATATCGTGATGGATATGATTAACCAAACCATAATCACGGTCAATGCTAGAAATTGCACCTTTTAGGAAAGTCCAATCTTCTCCACGATACCAAGGAAGCTCTGGCTCAGTGTGGTGCAAGAATGTCACCAAATCTAGCCAAACTATAAATACAAGGTAGGGGACAGCGTAATATTTCAGCAACCACATCCAACCCCATTGGTAGGTGAGGAAACCCAGTAAACCTATCATTCCAATCAAAAGGACAGTGCTAGTAATAACATCCCATTTTTCCGATGGTTTGAAAAGCGAACTCCCGGGCAAAAAGTGGGAGCCTTCTTTATTAGGAGAACGCTTAAACAAATACACAGGATAGGCTAATAGAAAAACATAATATCTGCCTATTTTTTGTGCTAAAGGCATCTCCTTATATTGTGATTCGCTTACTGGATACCAGCTTTCATCGTTATCGATATTGCCAGTATTTTTGTGATGGGTTCTGTGGCTAATCCGCCAACCATGATAAGGAACAAGTATTGGTGTGTGAGAAAGATGTCCAATCAAATCATTGAGCCATTTATGCTTAGAAAAAGATTGGTGTCCGCAGTCATGACCGACTACAAACAAAGCCCAAAACATTGTTCCTTGCATTAGCCAGAAAATCGGAAAGAAAAGCCAAGAATCCAGGTAAGAAGCAACTGCATAAAGCAGACCGATAATCAGGATGTCACGAAAAAAGTAAAAAAGTGATTTTTTCACATTGGGCTGAAAGCATTCAGCAGGAATTGCCGCTTTTAAATCCCCAAGTGTGAAAGGTAATTGAGTAGTATCCTCAGACTTTTCAGAGCCTAGAGGACTGTTGAACGTGATAATGTTTGATGGCACTGGATTCTTTTGATTGGATATAAATTAGAACTTTGATTAGAATGCCCACGATCTTAGCGATCGCTAACACACAAGAGGGATAATTTCTGGCAATTTATCTAAAATTTTATTCAGTAAACAATTGCCAGATTTTATTAAAACACAGCATGATAATCGCTCTCGTTGGTTCAAGAGCGTGAGTGTAATCACAGGGCTATTTATTGCTCTGTATAATGTTCGTTAAAAGTCTTATAACCAACGTCAGTTGTGTACAGTTGACACTCGTCTGTAATCTGCTTCATTAAAGACCAAGAAAACTTACACTCATCATGCAGATAAGGCTCCCAATTTTCTTTGATGCTGCTGTAAGCTAGCCGCAAATTATAAGAAGGAATCGCAGTAGAAATATGATGAGGGACATGAACATTGATATCGTGGCACAGGATTTCTACCCAACGCGGATAATCGCAATGAATAGTTCCAGATAACTGTGCTAAAGCTTCGTTCCACTTGTCAGCTGTCGCAAAAGGAACGTCTGCGGCAGTATGGTGAACAATCGTAAAAGTACTCATCCAAAAATGGTAAACCATCCAGGGTACTAGCCAGAACTTGACAAATCCCCAGATACCAGTTGTAGCGATCAGAAGAGGAAAAGCGATCGCAGCAAACACAACTACTACAGCCACAGAAAGCTTGATACTCGATTGGTCTTTAGTTTTGAAGTTCCGCCAATCAAAATGCACCACAGCCCAATGTCCAATGGAACCTACCCACCAGAGGCGTTTACGCATGAACAACTTAAAAGCAGACTGCCGGGTTTTATCCCAATTTTCAAACACTTCTGGTCTGATTGGATGCCAGGCGTTGTCCTCATCCAGCTTGTTGGTATGAGCATGGTGATAATTGTGTTTAATCCGCCAACTGTGAAAGGGGTAAATCAACGGCATCATAAAGAAATGCCCCACCAAATCATTTACCCAACGACGTTTGGCAAAAGACCTGTGTCCACAATCATGGCCAATTACGAAAAAACCTGTTAAAGCAGTGCCCGTAAAAATCCAAGCTAGGGGCAACAGAAACCAAGGAGTGATAATCAGGCTGTAATAGCCCAAGGCAACTGCCAATACACTGAGTATTACTTGTGTCCAAGCTTTGCGACGGTTCTGCTGAAAACATTCCCGTGGCAGGGTTTTGACAATATCTTTGAGCCGTAAGTCGGAATTACTAGGCTCGTCACTTAGTTTTTGGCTGTTAATTATTGATGTAGTCATGAACACCTGAAAAACAACAAACTCCTCCACCAAGTCACAAAAAAGTAACTTGCCGCAAAAATTCTTCACATTAGCGCTTCGGATTATAGCAACCTAACAGATACAAGCGCACCCGTAAATAGACTTTTGAAAAGTTAGTAATTAGGAGTGATGAGTTAGAAGTTTAGATTCTCAACTCACGCCGGATGTGAATTAGAAATGCTTCTTGTGCCATAAGGATTTCTGTGTCTAACTAAAATCGGGGTTTGAGAAACCGACGGCAAAATAAAAATTCTCAAGCCTGATTCACATTTAACGTAATTCCTAACTCCTGTAGAGACGCGATTAATCGCGTCTCTACTCCTAACTACTTTTTGCTGGGGCCAACTTTACATTAGTAGCCAGACCAACCGCCTGTAGCAATTGAACAGTCATCCAGGTTAAATCGATTTCCCACCATTCCAGCCCATGACGAGCTGAGTATTGAAAGGCATGGTGGTTATTATGCCAGCCTTCACCAAAAACTAGTACCGCTACCCACCAGCAATTAGTTGATTTATCACCAGAATCATAGCTCTGATAGCCAAACTTATGAGTAGCGCTGTTTACCAACCAAGTGCAGTGGTAAACCCAGACAATGCGAACAAAAATTCCCCAGATAACGAAAGGCCAGCCACCTAGGAGCAAAAGTAATACACCTAGAGCAACCTGGATCAAAATGAAATATTTTTCTAAAAACTGATAAACTGGGTCTTCTGCAATATCTTTGGTGAAGCGAGGAACATCAGCGTGAGCTGGACAATAATGAGTCAGCCAACCCATGTGGCTCCACCAGAAGCCTTTATTAGAATCATGGGGATCGGTGTCAGTATCAGAGTTTAAATGATGAATTCGATGTGTCCCGATCCACTCAATTGGGCCTCCTTGACAGGAGAGTGTCCCGAAAAAAACCAGGAGATACTCTAGCCACTTGGGAGTTTGAAAACTGCGGTGGGTGACAAGGCGGTGAAATCCTAGAGTAACGCCTAAACCGCCAGTCACCCAGTACAGCAAGAAACCCACACCAACTGCTGTCCAGCTAAAGTTACCAGGAACAAAAGCAAATAAAGCGCCGATGTGTAGTCCAATGAAAAACAGGGTATTAACCCAGTTAATTTTAGGTTTGGTTGAGGTAGCAATTGTCATGCGATAACCTGAATTTGAATTTTCCCGCCTAGTATGTGCGATCTTAAAATCCGCATATTTATAATTTAATTTTTTTTGAACGAGGAACTGATGAACAGCTTAGAACAGCTGCGGCAAGCAGAACAGGCACTATTAGAAATTTTTTCTGGAATTGACACTCAGGTCAAGCATAATCTAAAACGAGTGCTGGATGCTTTTCGTAATCACCGTGTGGGCGCACACCACTTTGCTGGTGTAAGTGGTTATGGTCATGATGATTTAGGACGAGAAACTTTAGATAAAGTTTTTGCTGAAGTCATGGGCGCTGAAGCTGCCGCCGTGCGGGTGCAGTTCGTTTCGGGAACTCATGCGATCGCCTGTGCTTTGTTTGGTGTTCTCCGTCCTGGAGATGAAATGTTAGCAGTGGTCGGTTCTCCCTACGATACACTTGAAGAAGTCATTGGTTTACGGGGTAAAGGTCAAGGCTCCCTTATCGAGTTTGGCATAAATTACCGCCAATTGGAGCTAACCAAAGAAGGAACTATTGATTGGCAAGCTTTAAGTAGTAATGTGACTGAAAACACTCGTTTAGTGTTAATTCAGCGCTCATGTGGCTATTCTTGGCGGCCTAGTTTATTAATTGCCGATATTGAAAAAATTGTCCACTTAGTCAAACAACAGAATCCGAACACTGTTTGCTTTGTGGATAACTGCTACGGCGAATTTATTGAAACAAAGGAACCTACAGCCGTAGGTGCTGATTTAATGGCGGGATCACTGATTAAAAATCCTGGGGGAACCATTGTCAGCGCTGGTGGTTATGTTGCTGGTCGTGCTGACTTAGTTGAGGCATCCGCCTGTCGCCTCACGGCTCCCGGTATTGGTAGTTATGGTGGTGCTACTTTTGACCAAAATCGTTTATTATTTCAAGGCTTATTTCTAGCGCCGCAAATGGTCGGAGAGGCAATGAAAGGCACTTATCTGACTGGTTATGTATTTGACAAACTTGGTTATCCAGTCAATCCCGCTCCCCTTGCTCCTCGTGGTGATGTGATCCAGGCGATTAAACTTGGCTCTGCCGAAAAGCTAATTGCTTTCTGTAAAGCTATACAACAGCATTCTCCCATCGGTTCTTACTTAGATCCTATTCCAGATGAAATGCCGGGGTATGAGAGCAAGGTAGTCATGGCTGGGGGGACATTTATTGAAGGGAGTACTTTGGAATTATCAGCTGATGGGCCTTTGCGTGAACCCTATGTGGTTTATTGCCAGGGGGGGACTCATTGGACTCATGTAGCGATCGCACTAGAAGCTGCGATTAATGCAATAGGAAATGCTGGTGATTGATTACAGCATATATTCCGCAGGGCATCAGGTTTATTGAGAAATTAGTCAAAGGTGATGCCTACGGCTGGCTACGCCTACCCATTTGCTATACTACCGATCTACTGATCCCATAATGATATCGATACTACCCAGTACTACAACTAGATCGGCAACCTTCACGCCGCGTAAGATTTCGGGTAATACCTGCAAGTTATTGAAATCGGCGGGACGAATTTTCCATCGCCAGGGGAATATGTGATCATCGCCAATTAGATAGATTCCCAATTCACCTTTACCACTTTCTACACGAGCGTAAATTTCCCCCTTGGGAATCTTAAAGGTGGGGGCAACTTTTTTGGCGATGTACTGGTAATCAAAGCCATCCCACTCAGATTTTTTCCCGGCTGCCATGCGCTTGGCTTCCAGATTCTCAAAAGCACCGCCGGGAAGTCCTTTGAGAGCTTGGCAAATAATCTTCACCGATTCGCGCATTTCCCGAATTCTGACCAGGTAACGAGCATAACAATCACCAGCAGTATCCCACTGCACCTCCCAGTCGAAATCGTCGTAACATTCATAATGGTCTACTTTCCGCAAATCCCATTTCACACCCGAAGCGCGTAACATCGGGCCAGAAAGCCCCCAGTTGATGGCTTCTTCACGAGCGATCGCCCCAATGCCTTGAACACGACGGCGAAAAATGGGATTATTGGTAATCAAGCGCTCATACTCGTCTACTTTAGGAAAAAAGTAATCGCAGAAATCCTCGCACTTGTCTACCCAGCCATAAGGCAAATCTGCCGCCACGCCGCCAATGCGAAAATAGTTATTGTTCACCATCCGATAACCTGTAGCGGCTTCCCACAAGTCATAAATCAATTCTCGTTCTCGGAAGATGTAGAAAAAGGGAGTTCCAGCACCCGTATCAAGTAAGAATGGGCCCAACCAAAGCAGGTGATTAGCAATCCGGTTCAATTCCAGCATGATGACACGGATATAGCTAGCACGTTTTGGGACAGTAATATCAGCCAATTTTTCTGGGGCATTAACTGTAACCGCTTCGTTAAACATCCCTGCTGCATAGTCCCACCGACTAACATAGGGCACATACATGACATTGCTGCGGTTCTCAGCAATTTTTTCCATACCTCTATGCAAATAGCCAAGGACTGGCTCACAATCGACGACATCTTCACCATCCAGGGTGACAATCAATCTAAAACACCCATGCATAGAGGGATGGTGAGGGCCCATGTTGAGCAGCATGGGTTCAGTTCTAGTTTCAATCCTTCTGCCGACGGTCATAATTAAATATTTCCCCTTTATCAAACAAAGATTGAAAATGAGTGACAATGCTTCGCTTTCATTAGGAATGGTTTGAATAAGAATTCTGAATTCTGGATTCTGACTTTTGACTTGCGGTACTAGCCTCCATTATTGAAATAAAATGGATTCTAGTCTTGTAGATTCGTCCGATTTTTGGACATTTTTCCTATTTTTTATATTTTTGTTCCAGCATTTTAGGTGTAACTCCCATGAGACGCTTAAAGTGGCGATTGAGATGGCTTTGATCGACAAAACCAACTTGACTAGCAATCTCTGCAATGGAAAATTCTCTTTGAAGCAACAACTGTTTAGCTTTTTCAATCCGACAGCGAATAATATATTGATGTGGAGTTGCACCGGTAGATTGTTTAAACAGTTGCGAAAAGTAATGAGAACTCATTTGGACAAGGGCTGCAAGCTCCTTTAAACTTAAGTCTTGGGCAAGATAAGTATTTATATAGTCAATCACTTGCTGCAACTTGTGTTTCGGTAGACCGCCCGAATATTCCCGTAATACAAGTTGCTGTGTACAGTAGTGCTGCAATAGATGAACCATTAGGGCATTTGCCATTGCTTCTGCATATAGCCGACTACCTGCACCATAATTTTCTAGAGTAGATTTAAGAGCTAGCCCAATTTGGTAAACCAATGGATCGGGTGTGGCAAAGTGTGGTAAAAGTTCAATGCGATCGGGATCAACTGATTCATAAATTGCATGAGCGAAAACAGTTGGTTCAAATCCCAGAAGAATCACACCACCTGCTGTATCCCAACAGGCACGATGTCCCGTGTAAGCAGGGGCGACAACAATATTACCCTGAATTACTTGCTCACTTTGAAAGCGACCATCCAGCCTCCGTTCTGCCTGAATTGGTGTTGGCACTTCGGTAAAAATAGCAATACCATGCTGTTTAGACAAAACCTCTGGAGTCTCGCCAGCCACCTGCCAGTCGTAAGCAAGATAGACATTATTCCAGTTTGCACTCAAACTCGTAAGAAGTGGCAACTGCGAAAAAATTCGTTTATACCCATCTTCCTTTTCTTTGGAGAAGTCAACAGATAAGGATTTCGTTTCTAGCATCGCTCTTACTACTTTCACGTTCCTAATCTATCAAACTACCAAATGAGTACTACCTAGCTGATGTATGTTCATCAAAAATCCCCCCAATCTTCTTTTGCAAGGAGAATTGGGGGAATCAAGTCTTATTCAGATGTGAATGCAACTCTATGCTAATGATTAGCCAGTGATAGTTTTTGTACGCTCAATCAAAGAGGTGCGCTCGAAACAATTTAATTTTCATCTCGTCCGTGAACTTGAGCGGGTGGACTGGTTGCTTCAACAGCAGTAAATGCTTCTAGGATTTTGTAAGTGTGGCTGGCTCCTTTTGGTACTACCCAAGAACTCCCAGGCTCTAGTAAAATTGTTTGCCCTTCAATATGCAATTCTGCACGACCAGTAATTACATAACCAACAGTTTCATATTCCCGTGCTGTAGGCTCTTTAGGTTCGTTCGGTTCCTCATTTTCCCATAGGCGCATGGAAATGGTTTTGCCAGATGCAAGATATTTCTGACCAAGTTCACCTTTAGGGGAATGGCTAGAGTCTACTTTAATAACGGTTGTATCAGACATATTTTTTGCCTCTTTATATTAGGTATTGGGTATTGGGGATTAGGTATTAGACATTGGAAAACTCTTTTCTATTCCCTATTCCCTATTCCCCATTCCCCACTACGGTTTGAGTACCACTTTGATCAAAATTTCTTAACCATCTAGCTGCTACCTCTCAGTTAGTTGCTAGAAGGAGTGCGATAATAACCTTCTCTACTTTTACTTAATGATGAAGTTTCATCTCCGGTTTTGTTTATAGTAGGATCAAAAAACTCTTTTGTTGCTTCAGGAGGTTTTTCATCCAAGTTTAACTTTTCGCGGATATTATCAACAGTGCTTTTGATTGGGTTTTGTGATTTTTGGGTATTATTGATTTGGGTATCATTTCTAATTTCACTTTGCTCATTTGGTGTTCCTTTGTAATAAGTACCCTCTGGAGTTTTAACGTCAGCCAGTGCTATGTTAGTGTAGCTAAAAGCCTGACCCAGTAAGAACATAAATCCTACGAGAAAAACTACAACGATTTGGGAAATACGAATATTCCGCAGCCATGAAATTACTCGATTCATAAAAAACCTCAATTGCATTATGTTGGGTGTACAACTCAAAATACTGAATGACTATTCACCATTCAGGTTTAAGAATAACTTTGATATAGTTATCCTTTTTTTGTTGAAAAATCTGATGGTATTCTATACCAACAGCATCGATGCAAGCATCGGGGCCATAGCCACCAGTTATCTGTTTCAACACTTCGCCAGCATTAACTTATTCCTAGTTAATCACTTCTGCTTTGGCAAACTTTTTCGCCATTTTCAGGCGTTTGGGAAAGCGATCGCTATTAATCGCTTTTGCGGCGCTAATCATCGCCACTACTTGCGTCCAGTTGCTTGACCTTCGGTGGTGGCAATTTCGTCTGCTTCCATTAACATTTTGAAGCGGCGTAATTCATCACCAATTTGCTGTTCTGGTTCTTCACCAAAAAGTTTAGCTACGGTAGCTGTCAACGCTCCACCTGGTGGGTTATACTCCAAAACAACCTTGACTTCCGTGCCGCGATCGCCTGGTGCTTTTTTAAAGCGAACAAAACCAGAATTATCAACGTCTGCACCTTCTACAGAAGCCCAAGAAATAAACTCATTTTCCCGGTCTTCGAGAATATCTGCATCCCATTCTACGGTATTATCCAAGGGTGCATTGGCAATCCAGTGAGAACGTTTTTCGTTATGCACCTTTACAGATTTGAGATGCTTCATAAATGTAGGCAGATTCTCAAAATTGTGCCAAAAGCGATACAATTCTTCTGCCGATTTATTGATAGTTACCGTCTTTTCAACTTTAATGGGTTGGTTTAGACCTATTGCTTCCTGTGCTTTCTGGATTGTGCTTTGCTTGGTTGCACCTTGATAAAGCAAACCACCACCTGCTAAAGCCGTCAGCGCTCCCCGCAATGAACCTTGTCTTAAACCCATCAGCACCATGGCACCGCCACCGATAAGGGATGCCCAACGCTCTACTTCACTAGCTTCTGGCTGGTTTGTACTTGATTTATCCCCTGATGTTGAAGTCACTTTTTATATCTCCATTCCTGTAAATTACCTGTAGAGGCGCGAATACCCTCTTTTTTCTATCTGTGGGTTATTTGCGCCTCTGCGGTAGCCGTCTACGTTCAAAAGCCCTACCTACATTGATACAGCTGCCCCTGTAGTCGGCTTAGGAGCCTGAATTTGAGTACCTATCCGCGCCCGATACAGTTCTACTAACTGCTGTTCGTATTTCAATAAATCCTGGTAAATTTCTTTGAAAATAGCAGTTGCTACTGGGTCGGTGAACATTGCAGACAAATTGCCAATATCGCCGATACCAGTTTGCACATCACCTAAAGCAGAACGTAACTGATATATGTCATCACTTCCGGTCAAGACAGTTTTCACCTTGGCATACTGATTAGCAATATTTGCTCCTAAAGAGGGTTTTTCGCCCAATAGCTGAAGATAAGTTTCCAGTTTTTGAATGTGGCGCTGTTTATTAGCAATTATTTCTTGAAAAACTGAGTTAACTTCGTTATCTGATTCCTTTTGCAAGTAGTTTTCAAATGCTTCTAGCGAATAACGTTCACCAGCAAGGGCATTATTTAAACCTTTGGTGATCTCACCTTTAGTTGAGCCACCCCAAGCATCAGCCAGCTTCCACCATTCAGCATTTGTGTCTTTTTCATTTGGTAAAGCAGCATCTTTGCCACCATAACCCAAACGGCTTAATATTGCTGTGGTGAAAATTGGTAAGTCTCCCGGTTCACGGGATGTAATCAAATTTCCGTCAACTACCACTGGCTCATCTAAATAATTTGCGCCAGCGTTAATCATATCCTTGGCAATAGCAATAAAACCAGTGGCTTGTTTACCTTTGAGTAAGTCGCCTTCAATCAAAAGTTGTGGGCCGTGGCATACCGAAGCAACTAATTTTCCTTGTTGTATGGCATCTTGAACAAAACGTACTGTGTTAGGGTTTCGCCGCATTCTGTCGGGAGCCATACCGCCAGGAATTATCACTGCGTTGAATTCGGCTGCGATCGCTTCTGTGGTAGTACCATCAGCTTGTATGCTAAGTTTGCCGCGTTTACCCTTATATTTTTCATTCATTCTGGAACCAAGGACTACCACCTCTATTCCAGCTTGTTTTAATCCATTATAAGGAACTGTAAATTCTGCATCCTCTACTGCCTGTTCAATGAGGATGGCAACTTTTTTCTTACTGGAATGATTGTTATGGTCAGTCATAAGATATTATTACCTGTTTATTTCTAGTTTTTAACTAGCTACAATATTCATCAATTTCTACAGTTAAAAATCCTAGAGGATTAACTGTATATAATAAACACCCAAAACTTGATTTTTTCTAACAAAAATAGCTATGAGTTAATAAGTTTGCTACTGAATAATTTCGGTTTTACAACTCTTAACTCATAACTAAAATCTTCAACTACAAGTTGCTTGACCATGATTTCATATTTCCAATAGTATGGTGCGATCGCTAGTTTAGCTTCGTACCAAGGGGATAGATTCTTTTATTTCTAAAGCTATACATCTCTAGTAAGATAACTTCGTAACCAGAAAACGTTATTGTGAGAATGCAGAAAAAGGCTAGTATCATGGCAGAAAAAAATCATAATGACGAAATTCAAACCAATGATTTGCCACAGGAAATTACCGAATCCTATGGTACTGGTGTAAAAGAGTTGCCAGGATACAATCTTGGTGGACGTTCAATCAAAGCAGAAAGAGACGAGTATACAGAAACTAGTCCTGAACTCACCGGTGGTGATGTTGATGCTTATTGGCAAGATGCAGATGCAGTTGGGGATGAAGCTGTTGGTGGTAGTACTTCCACTCCCGATAAAAATGTAACAGAGGAGCTAGAAGCAGCAGTAGGGCTAGAAATGGCTGATTCTGAGTTTCTCCATACCAACGATATTTTAGAAGATCGTGATGGCGATCGCTGGGAGTTAGATCCAAAGTCTTCTGAAGATTATCAAGAGCGGGGAAAATAAGCTTCATAAAACCAGAAGCCGTATTCCTACTGTGAATTCACAAATTTGATCTGGCTAAATTGGACAGTGCCTTTCTAAGCACTGTCACACCAAAACTAATCATCTATCTATCGAAATATTTCCTGAAAGTCTCTCAATTTGGCAGCATTGAAACTGCCAAATTTTTAGTTTGCCCTTCCCAAGCATTATTTTAGGTTTTGATATAGCAATCCACTTTGATTTATGTTCGTGCAACGTGGCGTAGACATTTATTTGAGTTGTATTGAATTTTTTCAGAAATCAAATATGAGTTTTATAGTAACCGTTCACACGATAAGAAACGCTACAGTCAAAAATGGGTTACTGAGGTGGTAGATTAAGAGGCATGGATGAAAACTGCCTCGCCTACG
>NZ_JBALEQ010000094.1:0-29943 GCF_036917775.1 Nostoc sp. | reverse complement strand
TCAGTTTCTGGAATCCCAACTGGAAGTTGGTATTAACAAAAACGGCTAACCAGGGTTTGATTAGATTCCAGAATATATATGGTTGAATAATTAATTTTAAATTGTTCAAAGTGGACTTCCATCCCAAACTGAAATCCCACCATATATGGTTACTAAAATCTGCTGGTTCTCTTGAAATTTGTGGTGAGATTATTTCATTTTTACTTTCACTTTCCGATTTATTTCTAGCTTGGGCTTGTAAGCTTACTAAAAAATAAGCACTCATAACTAGTTCCCACCATTTTTCTATTTGCTGATAATTCGTCAGTCTAAAATCAGCCCATCCCAACTCATTATTCCCTTGTTTAAAGGCATATTCCACCCAATTACGAAATCAATAAAGATTTCCTAATAAAGCCGCCATATCACTTTTTAAATCTGTTTTTACATACCATGTCTGATTTTTTGGAAAATTATTTGGGTCAGTAGTGATTCGCCAATATGTTATCAGTCTGGATTCGCTTTCATTTATCTGTTGTATATATCTTTTTTCTGACTTCCCATCACTAAATTTCCGCTCAAACTCTTGCCAAACAATATACTTAGCCTCCTGCTCTGGCAAGCTAAACTCTCGATGATTACTTCTTATCGCTAATAAATAATGTTTTTTATGCTTAGAAAACACAGCAATAAATGTTGGACTCTCGCCATACAGACTATCCGCTAAAACCAAATCAAAATTAAATCCAAGTTTGAGCAATGCCTCAATTATTTCCATTGCCAATTGAGGTTTGGTTTTGTAGATTCCTCCGACTTCAAGCCTTTTTCGTGGTTTATACAGCACTTGCGTCTGTTATGAGGTACACTAAATTAAAATATAAATACCTTTAAATGAAGTCATACTCTGTCGAGCTTCGAGAAAAGATAGTCGCAGCCCATCTTCAAAAAAACATCTCAATCAGGAAAGTAGCTAACATATTTTCCGTCTCAAAGAGTTTAGTGCAAAAGCTTGTAAAGCAACAAAAAGTTGAAGGAAATTTACAACCAAAGCCGCGAGGAAAGCCACAATTTAGTCATCTAACAAATGCTGACATAGAGTTAAGAGAATTAGTTGAATTACATCCCGATGCAACATTGATAGAGTTGTGTGAATTATTCGCAGACAAGACTGGTAATTGGGTAGGTCGAAGTGCAATGTGTCGTGCGTTACAGAAATTAGGATTAAATCGGAAAAAAAACAAAGCGGAATACCCAAGCAGGCACAGAGCGAGTCCTAAATTTAAGATTAGATTATTGGGAAAAGGTCAAACATATAGAGCCAGAAAATTTAGTATTTTTAGACGAAACTGGTATTCTACTTGGGTTAACGAGGACTCATGCCCGTTCACAAATGGGAACAAGAGCCTATTCTCTGAATCCCTTTTATAGAGGATCAAAAGTTACAGTAATTGGAGCAATTAGTATTAAAAAAGTAGTTGCGTTAATGACAATGAATAACTCAATGGACAGCATTGCATTTGAATTGTTTGTTGAGAAGTTTTTAGTGCCAAATTTATGGTCAGAAGCAGTGTTAGTAATGGATAATTTATCCGCACATAAACTAGATTCAATTGTGCCAATGATTGAAGCTGTCGGTGCAAAAGTTCTTTGTTTATCCTCATACTCTCCCGATTTTAATCCCATTGAATTATGGTGGTCACAACTTAAATCTTTTTTACGTAGTTTCACTCCAACTACAACAGAAATGGTTGACAAACTAATCTCATTTGCACTCGATTTAATAAATCCTCAACATTTAAGAAACTGGTTTGCTAGTTGCTGCTACTGTACCTCATAACAGCCGTAAATGCTGTATGGTTTTTTTGGTAAACCCCTGAGACACTGTGAATTTCGGGTGGTGTTGGGTTAAAAAAGAAACATGAAAATCATTAAATCCATCACCAATTGGTTAGAAACCCGCGCTTGTGCCCCTACTTATGGCGGTTGGGTGCTAGCAGTAACCGCTATTTGTTTTTTTGGCGCAGGTATCAATACGATGGCTGGTTGGCTGTATGCCATTAGCGGCATTAGTTTTGCCCTTTTGGGTGTAGCAGCTATCTTACCGCCGCGATCGCTCACAGGTCTATCCATCACCCGCCGTCCCATACAACCTGTGTCAGCAGGTGACGATCTGACGGTGGAATTAGAAATCTGCAATCAGACACAGCAGCCTGTCAGCTTATTGCAAGTTGAAGATATACTACCCTTCGTCTTAGGGAAACCAGTACAAAAGGCAATCGAAACAATTCCGAGCCAAGGTAGTTACCGTTGGGTATATTACCACCCGACTCAGCGCCGGGGTGTTTATCGCTGGCACACAGTTGAACTTGGTTCTGGTGCGCCTTTGGGATTGTTCTGGTGTCGCCGTCAGCGTGATTGTGCTGCTACAGCGATCGTTTATCCTACAGTGTTACCCTTGGCTACCTGTCCCCTAGTGGATGAAATGGGACAAGAAGAGAGCAAAAGGGGCGATCCTCGTGGTAGACCCTTGCAGACAGCGACAACGGGGTTAGTGCGATCGCTTCGTCCATATCGTCTTGGAGATCCCACCCGTCTAATTCACTGGCGAACTAGTGCCCGCTATGGAGAATTAAGGGTGCGGGAGTTAGAAATGGTAACAGGCGGACAAGAAATAGTTATTGCCCTTGACAGTGCTAGCAATTGGGAAGAAGAAAACTTTGAACAAGCAGTAATTGCCGCAGCATCGCTGTATTTTTATGCACAGCAACAGCAATTACAGGTGCAACTATGGACAGCATCAACAAATTTAATTAAAGGCGATCGCTTTGTTTTAGAAACCTTAGCAGCAAGCAGAGCATTAGAAGATGCTAGTTCAGTAGTTCCTAAAAGTTACCCTTTGATTTGGCTGACTCAAAACCCCCTGAGCCTTGCTACTCTTCCTCAAGGCAGTCGCTGGGTTTTGTGGCCAAATATTTCCTCACCAGCACAACAAGAAGTAATCAATTGGGAACACCCTGGTATAGTTTTGCAAAGCGATGTCTCCGACGGGCTACGCCTAAGCGCACTACAAACCCAGCTACAAAAAACATTACATTTATTATAAATTGCAGGGATTGTTGTGAATGGGGAATGGGGAATGGGCATGAAGAAGAGACAAGGAAGAGGGGGAGACAAGAGAGAGACTTGTTCAATAATTCCCCCTTGTCCCCCTTGTCCCCCTTGTCCCCCTGCTCCCTTCCCTCTCTGCTGCTCTCCCAGATCATCTCCCTATTACCCATACCCTATGCCCTATTCAAGTTAAGCTTCTGCGATTTATTAGATTTTGCCCGATCCCAGCACACCAGACATATCAGCCCTTGAACAAAGGTAAAACAATTTGAAAGGTTAAGGTTGGGGAAATACACCCAGTAATCCCTTAGTGCGACTGAGGTACAATGCAAAGAAATATTTAAATTATGAGCGACATGATCACATCAGAACATAACACAAAATCCAGCGATAAAAGCCTAGAGGCAATGCGGCATTTTTCCGAACAATACGCCAAGCGTACTGGAACATACTTCTGTTCTGAACCTTCTGTTACCGCAGTTGTGATTGAAGGACTAGCCAAACATAAAGACGAACTAGGTGCGCCTTTATGTCCCTGTCGCCATTACGAAGATAAAGAGGCTGAAGTCCATGCCACATATTGGAACTGTCCCTGCGTGCCAATGAGAGAACGCAAAGAGTGTCATTGTATGCTGTTCCTCACCCCTGACAACGAGTTTGCTGGAGAAAAACAAGATATCTCTCTGGAAACAATTAAAGAAGTTCGAGACAGTATGGGATGAGCGAAACCATCCCCCAAGAGTTTTGGCAAGGCGTAGAACAGTTCAATTCTGGTCAGTTCTACGCCTGTCATGACACTTTAGAGGCTTTATGGATTGAAGCCAGTGAACCGGAAAAAACCTTTTATCAAGGCATTCTCCAAATTTCTGTGGCGCTTTATCATTTGGAAAATCGAAACTGGCGAGGTGCAGTTATTCTCCTGGGAGAAGGCGGCAATCGCCTCCGGCGTTACCCATCTAGTTACGGCGGCGTTGATGTCGATGAGCTATTGAGTCAGAGCGCAGCCTTGTTGACGACATTACAACAAATAGGGCCAGATAAGATTACATCTGGCGATATTGGTGAAGATAAGGTCTTATCTTTGCCTAAAATTGTGCTGTCTACTGATTAGACATCTGGTAAATTAATTATGCGTTGTCCGAAATCTTTGATAGGCACAATTTATGAATTGTGCCTGCGTCATTTTCACTTGATGTCAATTACCTGAAACCTTGAGGTTAGGGGTAGCGTCACTATTTCAGCCAGTAGTTATCGGAAATCACTCCAGATTGTATATTTCATAATCTGGATAAAGTACTTGAGATAATTAGAATGCCAGCTGAAATCCTGAATCCCCAATTGCTATGATGCCCTGCTATCAATTGCCCATGTCACAGTTCCGTCGCTTTGGATTAGCTTTAATGCTGCCAGTTGCACTATTGGGCACTTTTGCCTTCCCTGCCCAACTGCAAACCGCTACTGCACAAACATCTAAAGACAATCGTCCCCTCACTATCCGCGCTGATGTGCAAGAATATGATGCTAAAAATCAAGTAATCACCGCTCGCGGTAACGTGCAAATGTTGTATCCTTCTCGTCAGCTTCAGGCAACATCTGCCCAAGCACAGTACTTTAGTAAGGAACGCCGAATTGATTTCAGTGGCAACGTCTATATTTTGCAACAGGGCGGTAACAGTATCCGGGCAGAGAAGGTAACGTATTTAATTGATGAAGGGCGATTTGTTGCTTTACCTCAATCCAACCGTCAAGTAGAGTCTATCTACATGATCGAGGAATCAGATAATGCTGCGACACCCGCCCCATCTGTGCCACAAACACCACCTTTGAAGCCTTCTAATTAGCATTTACCACCAAGAAAGGGTGCTGACAGCGTGAAAATTGTTTTAGAGAATATTCACAAATCTTACGGCAAGCGAGTAATTGTCAATCGTGTCAATCTTTCTGTTGGTCAGGGCGAAATCGTTGGTTTACTAGGCCCCAATGGGGCTGGTAAAACGACGACTTTTTACATTGCCACAGGTTTAGAAAAACCTAATCAAGGAAAAGTTTGGCTGGGTAATCTGGATGTTACAGGAATGCCAATGCACAAAAGGGCACGATTGGGTGTTGGCTATCTAGCACAAGAACCAAGTGTTTTCCGCCAACTCTCGGTACAAGATAATATTCTCTTGGTGCTAGAGCAAACGAATGTGCCACGACGGGAATGGTCAAGACGACTCACAACTTTACTGCGGGAGTTTCGCTTGGAAAAATTAGCTAATAGTAAAGGAATTCAACTTTCTGGTGGTGAGCGACGGCGGACGGAATTAGCAAGGTCTTTAGCTGCTGGAGTAGAAGGGCCCAAATTTTTACTTTTGGATGAACCATTTGCGGGGGTTGATCCGATCGCAGTTTCAGAAATTCAGCACATTGTCGCAGAATTGCGCGATCGCGGTATGGGAATCTTAATTACAGATCATAATGTCCGCGAAACCCTTGCGATCACCGATCGCGCCTACATCATGCGCGAGGGACAAATCCTCGCTTTTGGCGGTGCTGACGAACTTTACAGCAATCCCCTCGTCCGGCAATATTATTTAGGGGATAATTTTCAAGCCTAAATTCACAATTATTTAGTTAATAATTTCAAAAGCTATTTTTGGCTCTTCAGTTCCTTTTATGGAGTCGAATAATAAATAAAATCTAATCAAAGCCTATGTTCCTTGCTATGACTGGATTTTAAATTTTTGAGCCTTTCTATAAAACGGCTATTTTAATGCTGTAACATAAAACCAACGCAAGAGCCCTATTTTTATATTTAATTTTAATTATAAATTTATAAATTTATAAATTTATTTGATTCTGCTCTATCAGCCATTGAGAATGAAACTTTGATACTAAATACAGCAGATACATCAGTTTGCAATTAACAGAGGTAAAGAACTTAGACTTCAAAACCAAATTATGAGGACTATTTTACTTCTGCCCCCTGCCCCCTGCTCCCTGCCTTCAACAGGGTTGTCAATATTTAACTGTTCAAACTTTTTATGATATCAAAGAAGTTTACGCCTTCCTACAACCTCGGTTCGCTGCTACCTTTTACGATCATGGATCGTTACCTTACCAGCGAATTGATAGCGCCGTTTTTCTTTGGTGTCGGAGCTTTTTCATCACTTGGTGTCACTATTGATGCTGTATTTGATCTAGTCAGAAAAATCGTAGAATCTGGGCTACCCATAGACATTGCCATTCAGGTTTTTTTGCTAAAGTTTCCTAACTTTATCGTTTTAGCTTTTCCCATGTCTACGCTATTAGCTACTTTGATGACCTACAGTCGTCTTTCTAGCGAGAGCGAACTAATTGCCCTGCGTGGTTGTGGAGTGAGCGTCTATCGCATAGTGCTAACTGCTGTAATGTTGAGTCTTGTAGTCACAGGAATGACATTTGTATTCAACGAACAAATTGCACCAGCAGCAAATTACCAAGCGGCGATGACTTTGAATAAAGCCCTAAAATCAGACAAGCCAACTTTTAAACAGCAAAATATTTTCTATCCTGAATACCAGGATGTTACACAACCGGATGGCTCTAAAAATAGGATATTGACACGCTTATTTTACGCCGACCAATTTGATGGTAAGCGGATGACAGGTTTGACGATTATAGACCGTTCCACCAAAAATCTGAATCAAATTGTAGTATCAGAATCTGCCCAGTGGAATCCTTCTCAAAATATTTGGGATTTTTACAACGGTACGATCTATTTTGTTGCAGCCGATCGCTCATACCGCAACATCGTCAGATTTGAACACCAACAACTGCAACTACCACGCACGCCATTAAGTTTGGCAGAAAAAAGCCGAGACTATGGTGAGATGAATATTGCTGAAGCACTAGATCAACTACAAGTGGAATATCTTGGTGGCGATCGCCAAAAAATTCGTAAACTCGAGGTGCGGATTCAACAAAAAATCTCCTTACCCTTTGTATGTGTCGTTTTTGGCTTGGTAGGTGCAGCGATGGGAAGCATACCCCAGAGGACTGGAAGAGGTACCAGCTTTGGGATTAGCGTTGTAGTTATTTTTTCGTACTACTTAATTTTCTTTATTAGTGGTGCGATCGCGCAAGCAGGTGCCCTATCTCCCTTTATGGGGGCTTGGTTGCCCAATTTTCTTTTCTTGGGAATAGGTCTATTCCTCTTGATACGAGTTGCCAAACGTTGAGGAGAAATGGGGAGGCAGGGAGCAGGCAGGGCTGATTCATTTCACAAGGGCAAGGAGTTTGTCAATATCATGAGATAGAAATCTGTGAGCAATTGTTATAGAAGCATAACTATTGCGGCGAATGATGTTAAGTGCGATTGCTCTGGTAATGGAAAGATTTGCCGGAGCATTGCCCATACGGATTGTGGAACTATCTTCTTTGAAAACAACATCTTTCACCCAGTGGAGGCGATTTTCGATACCCCAATGACCGCGAATACCGATGGCAAATTCCTTTGCTGTACCGAGCAAACTGCTAATATAACAGACAATTTCGTGATATTTTTTGCCTTTTCTTGTTCCAACTCTTTCCACTCTAATTAAAGAGTTTATCCCGATCCATTTTGGATCAATTCCCTTGTTCTCATGGAAGACTTCTACGATGCGTGTTGTCAATCTATCTCTAGTTTTTTCTGTCTCAACTATACGACTTGTTGGTTTTCTCAGAGCAGCAATGCGTTGAATATGGCTATGTAGTTTTGGCTGATTATTTTTAACTGCAATGACGTAATCGTTACAACTTTCTATAATCATCTCACAAGTTTTTTTTGGCAATGTCAGGAATCAAAGCTGAAGACCACACCTTGTAGATCCATTGCTGTAATTAAATCTTGTACAACCTGGATTTTGCTTTTATCATGGTTTTCAAATTTTTCCATCCCGACGACCAGCCCTCTTTTACAAGCAAATACTAATACTATGCTCACAAAATTTTGCTGAGATGAATTGTAGTTTTTCACCGTCCCCTTAATACTTTTCCCATCTAGAGCACACCATTCTGATTCTTCTATTTCAACATAACTTTTAGCCCAATCATTGAATTTTTCCGCCAGCTTATCAAACTCTACTCCCATCACTACACGCCGGATAGTTGAATAAGATGGAACTCCATGTTTTTGGATACCAAATTTCTTTATTAATACCCGACTATGCCTTTTGACAAAATCTCCCCACCCACGATATCCCACATATCCATTCATAGTGCCCATTATTACAAACAATAAAACCAACCAAAGTGGATGTCTTCGACCATCTTTTGTCCTAAAGTCTTCCACTTGCTTTAACTGTTCGATTAGATTCGCACCCATAATTTTTATCCCCTAAACACTTGCTATTTTACAGGTTTTAGGGGATGAATCAGCCCTGGGGGGGTTAGGGGGGATCTAGAAGTACTTAAAAGCACAGCCAATTACTTTTAAAACATCCTCTAAGTACCTATTCAACTAAGAACAGCTATAGTTGATAAAATCTTTAGTGACAGCAATGGCAAAATTGTTTTATCTAAAATCCAAAATGTGAATAAAGTCATGCTTAAACTATTACTTTATTCCACTGTGTATTATTATTTAGTATTTTAAACTAACAGTAATACAGCAAATCAATTAATTCGTGTAATAAACGAAACTTACTGGAAACCTAATAAGTTAGAATATTTATTCATAAATTATTGATAAATGCTGTAAAAATCTCAAGTAAATCGATGGAAATTTGAATATGAAACGTATTTTATTAGGTACATTACTTGCTCTCCCATTGGCAATTTCCTCCTTGCCATCGCAGGCATCAGCAGCAGAAATCCTTGTCAAACCCAATGTTCATAGAGTTGCTATTGTACATAAACCTGTTGTTGCCCGATTTCAACGAAAGCTGATTCCTGCACATTGGGAAACAGTACGACGCGGTAATCGGTGGGTTAAGGTTAGAGTTCCTGCTCGTTATGTAAATGTAAGAGTTTAATATCTAAATAGGGCTAACAACCCAAGTAGGGTTGTTAGCCTCTATTAGGTAAAAATTTTGTTCTAAAGAAGACTTACAAAAAAATAAAATTATCGAGCATAAATCAATTTAATTAACATGAATATTTATCAAAATTCTCAGATTTTAAAAAAACTTTTCATAGTTCTACTTGGAATTACTTTATTGACAGCCTGCAATTCCATTCAAGCTGAAGAAAAAAATATAACTAAAGCAAAAATCTTGACTGGTGATAATTATGGAGAACTATATGATCCAGGAAAGTTACGTACTTATTATTTGTACACTCCAAAATCTTATAATCCAGACCGTCCAATGCCGTTAGTTTTAGTGTTTCATGGAGATGATGGGAATGGTAAGTCTATCAGTAATGTGACTCGTTTCAATGAATTAGCAGATAAAAAAGGATTTATTGTTGTTTATCCAGATGGAATTGACCAAAAATGGAGCCTTAGAGGTAACGCTCAAGGAAGAGTGGATGATGTTTCGTTTGTCAATGCTTTGATTAATCATCTTCAGCAGCAAATCAATACTAATAGCCATAAAATTTATGCTATCGGTTTTTCTAGAGGTGCCATACTTACTCAAGCACTGGCTTGTAAGTTACCTGATAAAATTTCTGGTTTTGCATCAGTAGCTGGTTCGCTCCCAGTTAGACTCAAATCTAATTGCCAGCCTCGAACTTCCATATCAATGTTAACGATCAACGGTACAAACGATCACGATGTACTTTATGAAGGTGACGATCGCACTCAACGAGGAGCATTGCTTTCTATTTCAGATATGGTAGATTTTTGGCGATCGCATGATCAATGTACTTCATCAAATAAATCTCCTGACTTTTCTGAAGATAAGGTGAAAACCGCTATCTACACAGGTTGTAGTGGCAACTCAGCAGTCTGGCAGCTAGCGGTAGTAAACGGTGGACATTTCTGGCCTGGTGGTTCCTCAACTGACAAAAGTCTAAACAAATTCAATGCAAAGCTGGGGTTGAACGCCAGTGAAACAATTTGGAACTTTTTCAAAGTCACAGTTCATGAAGAAAGGGAAAGGGGGAAAGGGTAAGGGGAATAAAGGAAAAGGGGAAATTTTATTCCTTTCCCCTTTCCCCTTTACCCCTTCCCCCACAAATGCCAAGAAGTCTCTTGTAGGGAAAAGTTCTTTATCCTTTCCTTTCCCCCTTACCCTTTCCCCTTTTCCCCTTTTTGGTAAACCGATACCTTTAAACACCATTTTGCTTAAACCATGCCAAAAGACGTTTCCAACCGTCCTTAGCATCTTTCTCGCGGTAAGAGGGGCGATAATCGGCAAAAAAAGCGTGCGGTGCATCGGGGTAGACGATGATTTCAGATTTGCTGCTGCTAGACTTTAAGCGATCGCGCATCTTTTCTACTGTATCAAGGGGGATACCAGTATCTTTGCCTCCGTAAAGTCCGAGAATGGGGACTGTCAGTTTTGATGCAATATCAATTGGATACTTGGGCTGAAGTTCGGTAGCATCGCCCACAAGTCGCCCATACCATGCAACACCTGCCTTCACCTTGGGATTATGTGCCGCATACAACCAGGTAATGCGCCCACCCCAGCAAAAACCTGTAATCGCCAATTTATTGGCATTGCCTTTAGCTGATTTCACAGCCCATTTTACCGTGGCATCAAGATCGGATAACACTTGAGAATCTGGTACTTTGGCAACAATTGGGCGAATCTCGTCTATACTGCTTAACTTAGTGACATCGCCTTGACGGAAGAATAATTCTGGTGCGATCGCCAAGTATCCTAACTGAGCAAAACGACGAGTAACATCTTGAATATGCTCGTGTACACCAAAGATTTCTTGAATTACCAAAACAGTGGGGAAATTTTCACCAGTGGCGGGTGCTGCTCTGTAAGCAGGAATTTCGCCATCTTTGACGGGAATTTTCACTGCACCAGCTACCAACCCCTTAGCATCGGTAGCGGTGACTTGAGCAGAAATGGGTTGCACTGCCAAGGCAAAACCCGTCGCCAAGGTGCTTGTTGCGATAAATTTGCGGCGTGTTATTTCTTTCATCATCTCTACCTTAAAATTGGCGGAAACTTTTTTGTTGGTTATCAGTACAGTAGTACGACAACAAATATTACAATTTATGAATCAGTTTACCGTAATATTTTAGATTCGTTTGCTGTCCCAATGTTTTTTCTGTGTGGCTCTTGTCAGAAAAAAGCCGCCTGTATTGGCAAACAAAAGCCACGGAATAAGCAATTTTCTGTACTGAGTTACCTTCTGGCTAGGTTCCCCTATCTCAAATGCGCGGAAGGGTAGGTGTACAAATTCTACAGTCCGAAAAAAGTGCTTCTATTCCCAATACAGTAAGGCTTTCAACCCATTACTCACCTAATTCTAATCCGCGCAATCTCTGAAATGCTTACCAAAAGACGATTTCAGTCTTTAAATTTTCCTGGCGCTCTTTCCAAACAAATTCTGTAATGCTATGATTGCTCTTGAATCGCGCAACTGTACCTTGAAAACTAAATACAGCTTGGGTTTCAGGCTCCCGCTATTGCAATTTATCAAAATCCCTATTAGGGATTGAAACAATGAAAGCTCGAATGTAACTGTTAACAACCTTGATTGCAATTTATCAAAATCCCTATTAGGGATTGAAACCTACTCCTACTCCAACTGACCCTCCTCCTGATTTGCATTGCAATTTATCAAAATCCCTATTAGGGATTGAAACTTTAGCTAATAGTACTTTTTATAGTAAATCAGCAGATTGCAATTTATCAAAATCCCTATTAGGGATTGAAACAATGAAGCTAACCCAGGTTGGGGTACAATTCCTGGATTGCAATTTATCAAAATCCCTATTAGGGATTGAAACTTATAGTTATTCAATTATTAATTAAGAATCGATAGAAATTGCAATTTATCAAAATCCCTATTAGGGATTGAAACCACTGTTAGCGGCTGAGAAAATTCGTGATACTTTCTTATTGCAATTTATCAAAATCCCTATTAGGGATTGAAACGGCACTCAATCATTAGCCACAGCAGAAAAAATAAAATTGCAATTTATCAAAATCCCTATTAGGGATTGAAACTAGTAAACACAAAGTACTGTATCTGCGCCCATAGGATTGCAATTTATCAAAATCCCTATTAGGGATTGAAACTTGACTTCAAATAATTCATCAATTGGTAAACCATCAAATTGCAATTTATCAAAATCCCTATTAGGGATTGAAACTCACCAGTACCAAAAACACCAGTAGTAATAATATTGCAATTTATCAAAATCCCTATTAGGGATTGAAACTCTTCAAAAGCACCTGACCTATACCAAACTTTGATATTGCAATTTATCAAAATCCCTATTAGGGATTGAAACTTCAAAAGCCTGCTGGCTCTCTGGCAATTGACCCAGATGAATTGCAATTTATCAAAATCCCTATTAGGGATTGAAACGATTGAGTGGATGCTAGAAAGCATCGACTTGCAATCAATTTTATGAAAATGAAAACACAGATGAACACTGATAATTTATCCGTCTCCATCTGTGATTATGTGGTGTCAATACCTGGGAATTAAACCATTAGATTTGTTGTATTTCGGGACGACCATCTTCAACCACAAATGAAGCCCGCTTACTAATCGTGCCAAATGGGGTTGTGACATTTGACATAACCAAATAGTCTGACTTCCAGTTGGTAGGAGTCAGAGAACAGCGAACATAACCCCTTTGATTATTGAAGAACTTAATATGTGGGTTATCGGGTAAGTAAGCTTCAACTGCGGGGGTGGTGTCTGATCCATCTCCACCGGAGCTAATTGAAGAACAGACGAATTCACTGCCAACTGTCGCGGATTGTGGATTATCAAAGTTAGCTTTGAGATTCATCGCCCAGTGGGAATGTACATCGCCTGCTAAGGATACTGGATTAGAGGGCTGGCGCTGTCCAAGGAAAGCCATGAGGCGATCGCGCGAAGCCACATAACCATCCCATTTATCCATGCTGTAAGTTCCGCCCGGCCCTGGTTTCATGTCTCGTTGAGCAATGGGAACCTGCTGTGCCAAAACATTCCACTTCGACCGTGAGCTATTTAGACCATCGAATAACCACTGCTCCTGCGCCTGACCGGTAATGGTTGCATTCGGATCTAAATTCTCTGGGCAACGTTCTTTAGTACCATCACCACAAGGCTGATCGGTGCGATATTGGCGGGTATCGAGAACATGGAAGGTAGCTAAATTACCAAAGGAAAGCCGACGGTAAAGTTGCATATCGGGGCCAACAGGACGTTGTAACGGACGCAGTGGCATGTGTTCGTAGTAAACCTGATAAGCAATAGCCCGCCGTTGGAGGAAAATAGCCCGATCCTGATCTGGTTCAGTATCAATTTCTGAAATATTGTTGGCGTAGTTATTTTCTACTTCGTGGTCATCCCAGGTAACAATCCAAGGAAATGCTGCATGGGCTGCTTGCAGATTGGTATCGGTTTTATAAAGGGCGTGACGGTTGCGGTAATCTTCTAAGGTGAGAATTTCTGTACTATTGTGCTTTCTGGGAGTAGTGCTTGAGATTCCCCCTTCATAGATGTAATCGCCAACATGCACTACTAAATCGAGGTCTTCCTGTGCTAGATATTTGTAGGCGGTATAGAATCCTTGCTGATAGTTTTGGCAGGAGACTAGACCAAAGTTAAATTTACTCAAATAGCTATTTGCTAAAGGTGCTGTCCGAGTGCGGCCAATAGGGCTAGCATCTTGACCGACAAGGAACCGATACCAGTACCAAGTATCAGATTGCAATCCTTCTACCACAACTCGCACTGAGTGAGCTAGTTGTGGGGTTGCAAGTACCGTACCTCTAGAGACAATGCGTCTCATATCAGGATCAGTTGCTACTTCCCAGCGAATTGGCACATTCACAGGTGGCATTCCACCTCCCTCTAAGGGTTCAGGAGCGAGACGAGTCCAAATCACTACACTGGTAGGATAAGGTTCGCCCGACGCTACACCCAAGGTAAAAGGATAATTAGAAAATCTGCTTTTGGCGATCGCTGTTTGATGAGAAAATTGATTAGCGATCGCTAAACCAGACAATGCTCCTGCACCGATAATTAAGTTGCGTCGTTTCATTCGACTATGCAAGAACTGCTCAAAATTCCGGTAATCTACCATTCTCTACTCCTGAGTAACAGGTAAGTTAAAGCACAGCAACAGCTAACACAAAGAAGGCAGGGTAACCGTAGGCAAATTTCATAATTAATCCCCTTACCAAAATCAGGTTTTAATTCCCAATGTTTCTCTTAGTGTCAATGTGTTAGATGTTATGTTCCTACAGAAAAGCCTACTAATAATAGATTAATTTTTGGCAAAGGAAGCATTAATATCAACTTAATGAAAGTTAGATTTTAACCTTTTTCATCAATGCTACTTTTCTCTTCATCATCAAGCCAAAGCTACAAGCAAAGAGAGCGCCAAATAAAGGTGTAGGTTCAGGTACTTGTGTATAGGAAACTTTACCTGATATGGGTTCAGCATCTGGAGAAGTTCTAGAGAAAATTGTAAAATCTTCACCGATGATTTCGTAACTGATAGAACTGGCAGGATTAGATTTATCATTGAACAGATAATCTAATGCAAAAGATGTTTGTCCTGTTAAAGATGTGGTTTGAAATGCAACAGGAAAGTCTGGGTAATTCGTATCATCTTGTTCTGTGTAAATGGTAGAATCACCATCAAATTGAAAAGAGAGTGACTTAATAGTAGCTTCAGGAGTATAGTCATTACTCAGAGTTGAGTCGTCAAAGCTAAAAAAGCCATTTCCTTTATTTATAGGACTATCAACTGTGAAAGCGTAATTAATAATCGCAGCAGATACAGATTTTACATCTACAGTTGCAAAACCTAAAGTCAGGGTAGCAGTAGCAAGAACTAACTTTGAAACTAATTTCATTTCAATTTTTCTCACAATAAACTGATATCACTGATTAGAACAGTGATAGAAATAAATAATTTTTCCCTTTTTAACAAAGAGAAATAAGCCTCCAATTACTTGGATGCACCTTATATTAAAATTGCGAGTTTAAGCAGACTTTAATTAGAGGTAAAATAAGATAAAATTTAAGTTTGCAATATATGGGGCTTCTCCTACTCTGCGGGAAGACCTTTTGCGTCTACATCCTGTAGTTTTATGTAATGAACTTCCAAATAAAAAAATATCCCAAAATTGACGCAAAAATACTCTCTATTTCTTCCTCTGTGTTCTCTGCGTCTCTGTGGTTCGTTTTGGATAATTTATTTCTTGGAAGTTCCTAAGTCCTATAAAGATTATTGGATTCACCAAAAACCTTTTCAAATAAAAATCTTCGTTCGTATTTAGGACTAAAATCCTAGCTTTGGGGACATCAGTCCCCACTACAGACTACTTGTTATGAGTCATAACCCACAGCTAAAATCAAACACGAAATGAAGACAGTCGCTACAGAACAAGCTGTTACGCAAATAAGATTGCACATCAACTGGTGAGGTTGTCCTTTGTCTTTGGTAAACACAAATGACTAATGACTAATGACGGTCTACACGGAAAATATTGCAATATGTAGGCGCGTTAGCTTACTACTCAATTATTCTTCTAACATTTTGAAGAATCGAGTAAAGTAATCTGGAAAGGTTTTCGCTGTACAGCCAGGATCTTTAATTACAATTCCTGGAACCTTCAAGCCAGTGACAGCAAAAGCCATCGCCATTCGATGATCGTGATAGGTTTCAATCTCCGCCGGTGTAATGGGGCCAGGCTCAATTTTTAGTCTATCTGGGAATTCTTCAACCTTAATTCCTAGCCGACGCAACTCTGTGACAACAGCTTTAATTCGGTCAGTTTCCTTATATCGAATATGTTCCACGTTACGAATGGTAATCGGTGAACTAGCAAAAGGCGCGATCGCACCTAATGTTTGCACTAAATCCGAGATATCATTCATATCAATGTCGATGCCTTGCAATTGCTTCGGCCCTGTCACTTCAGTGTAATCATCCGAAGCTTTAACTTCGCAACCCATCTGTTCTAAAACATCTAGCCAGAGAATATCACCCTGACACGATTGTTTCGTCAAATGTTTGACGCGCACCCGTCCCCCTGTGACGGCGGCGGCGGCAAAAAAGTAAGAAGCATTTGACGCATCGGGTTCTACTGTATAATTTTGAGCTTGGTAACGTTGACCCGCTTTGATCTGAAATTGATTATCGCCGATTTGATTCACTTCAACACCAAAATCTGCCATCAGACGACAGGTCATTTTGACGTAAGATTGAGAAACTAATGTCCCCTCAACCTCAATGCTCGTATCCTGTTGAGCATAAGGCGCAATCATCAGCAATGCCGAAAGTTGCTGACTTGTTTGGTTAGCTTTTAACCGAAAATTTCCGCCAGCGAATCCTTGGCTATAGATGGTGTAGGGCATAAAGCCGGAGCTTCCCTCAAAGTTAACGGTTGCTCCACCCGTTTGCAGCACTGTCAGCATATCACCCATAGGCCGTTCTCGCATTCGGGGAACGCCATCTAGACGATATTCACCGTTACCCAGTGCCACCAACGCCGAGATAAACCGTGCTGCTGTACCTGCCAAACCCACAAATAAATCTGCCTGTTTAGCTGGGATATCACCTCCTCTTCCTGCAACCTGAATCTGAGCCAAATTAGGATTTAACGTAATGGGAATACCTAATTGCTCTACGCATTTGACAAAATACTCGCTGTCTTCACTAAATAAGGCATTTTCTAAAATGGAGTCACCTTGTGCTAAAGCAGCCACAAGCAACGCCCGATTGGTAAGACTTTTAGAACCAGGAATTTCTACCGTGGCATCCACTGGCCGATTTAGAGCAGGAATTGCAATGGTATCCACGTTAAACCTCTACGTAGGCGGTTAGCTACAACTTTATATATTCCCATATTGTGACCAAAAGGGGGAGGGGCGGGAAGAGGTAGGGGGGAATGGCACTAAGTTAATCGCAAAGCCCTGATATAACTTGCTTTTTGAGTGTGGGGAGTGTGGGGAGTATGGGGAGTGTGGAGAGTATGGGGAGTGAGGGAGAATAACCAATGCCCAATGCCCCATGCCCAATAGTTTGTAGTTGAGTGAAAAATTTGATCTTGCTTTTGGGAATACTTAATTTATTCTCTTGAATAATTTAGAACTCAGACATTATCAATATGAAATTGATTAAACCATTCCTATATTTTCTAGCCTTTTCCTTACCTTTAGGTTTGCTTTCTGCTTTAACAGCACAGGTAGATGCTCAGTCGTACCATCCCAACAGAACTTGGCAAATTAGTCAGGCTTTTAAGCCACCACAGCGAGGAAAACCTCCTGCAAGTGCTGGTGGTTCTACCCGTGGCGGCACTTGCATAATAGGGAAAAAATTAATAACTCCCTTAATGCCTCCAGATAAATTAGGGCTGACATTTGCTCAACATCCAACATTTTTCTGGTATGTACCTCCATTGCAAGTTAAAACAGCTAAGTTTGTGTTGCTAGCTGAAGACCAGAATGTATTTTATGAAACGTCTTTTAAGCTTCCTGCTAAACCTGGAATTATTAGCTTCAAACTTCCTGAGAGTTCCCCCGGACTTACTGTAGGCAAAACTTATCACTGGTATCTAACAATTGTTTGTAATACTGAAGACTCCAGCGACAATGTGACTGTAGAAGGTTGGGTAGAACGCACTCAACCAGGGTCATCGTTGTCGGAGGCGTTAGCAAAGGCAAATGTGTACAAGTTACCCACCATCTATGCAGAAGCTGGGATTTGGCATGAAGCGCTGACTAGTTTGGTGCAGCTACGCCAAACTGAGCCGAATAATTTTAAAGCGAGGCTGGATTGGAGACAATTTTTGAAGTCTGTAGGTTTGAGTGCGATCGCTTCAGAACCATTGCTCGATTGTTGCACATCTAAGAAAGAAGGGCATAGGGCATTGGGCATTGGGCATGGGGCTAAAGCAGAATTCCCAACTCCCAACTCTTCTACAGACGCGATTAATCACGTCTCTACTCCTAACTCCTAACTCAGCACTCAGCACTAAATCTTATGTGGGCAAAGCTGAAATCGCAAATCTGGCAATGGCGTGGTGTTTTACTTGCTGTCCCTAATATTACAGCCCTAGTGATTGCACTACGGTTGACTGGATTACTGCAATTGTTGGAATTGGCAGCACTAGATCAATTTTTTCTCCTCCGTCCACAAGAATCGCCTGATACCCGCATTGTCATAGTTGAAATTAATGAGGCAGATATCCGTAAGCAGGGCCAGTGGCCTATGTCTGATGGAAAACTTGCCAGTTTGTTAGAGAAAATCAAACAGCAACAACCCAGAGCGATTGGTTTAGATATTTATCGTGATTTACCCGTCAATCCTGGTCATGAAGCTTTACTTAAGGTGTTTAAATCTACTCCCAATTTGATTGGAGTCCAAAAAGTCTCTGACACTGTTGATAGTTCGGCAGTTGACTCGTCTCCAGAACTAAAGCGACTTGATCAAATTGGGTCAAATGATTTACCCATAGATGGGGATGGCAAAATTCGGCGATCGCTATTATACGTAAATTTAAATAATGATCAGATTCTGGAAAGCTTTGGGTTAAAACTGGCATTGTTGTACTTGAAGCCTGAAGGTATTATCGCCAAGCCAGCAGCAACTAACTCTAATTATTTGCAGTTAAATCGTGGCATTTTCCCGATTTTTGAAGCTAATGATGGGGGTTATGTCCGAGCAGATGCGGGAAGTTACCAAGTTCTGTTGAACTACCGAGGACGGATACAGCAGTTTACTAAAGTTTCTTTGAGCGAAGTACAAGATAAACCTATTCCACCAGACTTAATGCGGGACAAGGTGGTGTTAATTGGTGCTACTGCTGAGAGTTTGAAGGATTTATTCTATACGCCTTACAGCAGTAATGTATTGACTAACACAGAACGGATGGCGGGTGTAACCATTCATGCTAATTTGATTAGTCAAATTTTAAGTGCGGCAATGGATGGTCGTCCATTGATTAAGTGTTTACCTGAGCCGCTAGAATGGCTATCAATTTTCATTTGGTCAATTATTGGTGCTAGCTTGTGTTGGCTACAACGCCACAGTAGCAACCAAAAAATCCTCATGGCTGTTAGTGTTTTGCTAGCAGGTGGCGGTTTAATTGGTGGTAGTTTTCTGGCGTTTTTGGCTGGTTGGTGGATTCCTGTTGTCCCTTCATTGCTGGCATTCGCTGGTTCTGCGATCGCACTTACTCAGTATATTGCTCAAAGTGCTACCGAGATGCGAAAAACCCTCGGTCGCTATCTAACTGATGAAATCGTCGCCAATATCCTAGAAACTCCTTCTGGGTTAAAGCTAGGGGGAGAACGGAGAAAAGTTACGGTTCTTGTGTCTGATTTAAGAGGATTTTCGGCTATTTCCGAACAATTACCACCTGAAGAAGTAGTAAAGATTTTGAATCTTTATTTGGGAACAATGACAGATGTGATTAACCAATATAAAGGCACGATTAATGAGTTTATGGGTGATGGCATTTTTGTGATATTTGGTGCGCCAATTAGCCGCATAGATGATTCTCAAAGAGCGATCGCTTGTGCTATTGCTATGCAATTGGCAATGCAGCAAGTAAACGAACAAAATCGGCAAATGAATTTTCCCATTCTCGAAATGGGAATTGGGATGAATACAGGAGAAGCCGTAGCCGGAAATGTTGGTTCTCAAAAACGCGCTCAATATACAGTTATTGGCAGTCATGTTAATTTGGCTGCTCGAATTGAATCTTATACAGTGGGAGGACAGATTTTAATTTCTGAAAATACCTGTAAAGATGCCAATATTGACCTCCAAATTGCTGGGCAACTACAAATAGAACCCAAAGGGATGAGACACCCTGTGACAATTTGTGAAATTCGTGGCATTGGCGGTAAATATAATTTATTCTTGCCTCAAGATGATGAAGAAATAATCATTCTCAATCAAGAAGTACCTGTAAAATACACCATTTTACAGGGAAAATATGCAGTGGGTAAAGTATTTCTAGGAGCATTGATTAGCCTCTCGGAAAAAGGGGCGCAATTGCGATCGTTAGATTCTTTAGAAATATTGAGTAATCTCAAACTCAAGCTATTGATTGAAGCAGAAATGGCTACAGAAGAAGAACATATCTATGCCAAGGTGATCCAACAGTCTAATGTTGATGAGCATCTTTTTCTGCTTCGGTTTACAGCCGTTCCACCAAAAGCGATCGCAATGCTCAATGCACTCCGTCAGCCTGAATCAGGTTAGAGCATCAATATTTAAATGGTAATGAAGGGAGGTGTATGTAAATACAGTCAACTGAAAAAGTAGGTAGTTCAGAATTTTTTAAAACAGTAACAATTGTTGCTGATACAACCAAGCGATCGCGGTAAGATTTTGAACTTAAGCCCGATCCGACTCCAATAACTCCTTAATAATTCGTAATTTTTAATTTATGCTATGGAGCAAATAAGTTGAGTGATGGAGGCAAAAATATGATTTTTCTCAAACTGAAATTCAATTACATCCAAAACAGAAATGACGAACATAAACAACTTTCAGAAACTTGTAGAACTTGCAAATGAATATGGGATTATTTGCCAGCCAACGCCAGAAGAATGCTTAATTGCATCTTTGCCTGGAGAGGATGATTTTTTATTAGCTTTTACTTGGTCTGGTGTTGTTGAAGGAGAGCCGCCAGAGCATGAATTAATAGCAATTAGTGTACAAGATATAGTTAAAGAAGTTACTGTTGCAGCTTGGCAGATTCCTATTTATTTATTCGGAAACGTTTTAAGACAGGCTCAGATGCTTGTTGCTGCTCACAAAGATTTTTTTAGCTAGCAGATAAGCCTCAATACTTTTCGGGTTTTGGGGAAAAGGTTGGAATTTACCTTTACCCTTTAGCCTTTCCCCAAATCAAAAGAGAGATTGTTGGGTTTATCCCAAAATTATTGAGATAAATCCCTATAGATTAAGGCATTTAAACTGGTATTTCCTCTTCAAAACCAAAAACTTTTGAAGGGGAAATCTTCGGTTGTTGAGGTAGGGGCAATTTATGAATTTCCCCTACCTGAGAAACTTGTTAAATGTACTAGAATTGCTGTAGTTAAGAAAAGCCCTTTAAATATATAGATATAAGAGGATGTTTGAAAAGCTTTTCGTTGATTAACAGAAGACGGAGATCGGAAAAAGCACATGGTTCACTGGCAACTATTTACCGCAGATGATATCCAGATGAACTTCCGCAGTGCTGATATCTTAGTGATATTCCTGATAGACTTTACTTGCACTGTAAGATTTAATCGGATAACCTGAGCGATCGCAATTGTTTTCTAAGAAAATCAATGAACAAATTCCTACTGAGTTTGCTTTCTTCTCCTGTACTGATTAGCTCCATTCTCTCTATGGGGGTAATGCTGAATCAAGCACAAGCTATAGAGCCACAATCAGAAACTCAAACCACAGACCGTTTATCTTGTATCCGCAATAAACATAAAGTGGGTTTAGTATGTGCAAGGGCTTCTGTATTGGCTCAAATTCCTAACTACCAGCGTGAAATAGAGTTTTCTAAAGAAGACGCTCCTATGTTGGAGTTCAATGACGAAGAAAGCAATGTGGCAATCGACTTGTTTGGCTGCGATTGTCCTGCTTGTATAAATTCTTTACGTCAGATGCGTGGCGCGACACCCTTGGTATATTAGGACTTTACAAGAAAAGAGCAGAAAGACCACGAGTATGTGGGTAACTCAGGAACCCACATACGCCATTCTCTCAACCCGAAGTTAAAAAATATAACAATTTAGTTATATGACTCTTAGCCAATCTCACCCCTATCTTTCACCAGAAGAATACCTGGAAAGTGAAAAATCTAGCCCGATTAAACATGAATATATTCAAGGGCGGATTTATGCAATGGCAGGGGCAAGTGATGCTCATGTAACAATTACTGCTAATTTAGTCACTCTATTGAGAAATCACATTCGTGGAACTGGGTGTCGTGTTTATGTTGCTGACATGAAAGCACGCATCGAATCTCTGAATCTTTTCTACTATCCTGATATTATGGTGACTTGTGACCAACGAGATACCAATTTTGAATATTTTAAACGTTATCCCAGCTTAATTATTGAAGTTATATCACCTTCCACCGAAGCTCTAGACAGAGGTGATAAATTTAGTGACTATCAAGAATTAGAAACATTGCAAGAATATGTCTTAATTAGTCAAAATCGTCAGCGTGTTGATTGCTTTCGGCGAAATGCAGAAAGTAGATGGGAGCTTTATAGCTATAGGGTAAATCAAGAATTACAATTTACCAGCCTGAATTTTTCTTGTTCCCTAACTGATATTTATGAAGATGTCTCCTTTCCCGAAACTTTTAACCCTACTTCTGCTTAATTTTTATCTAATTTACAGCAAGTTATTCCACACGCAAACCAAAGTAAGTCAAAACAAGCTCAGTTGAGCCACTATTGACAACTTCATGTACTTCTCCCACTTCTATCGCTACGCAATTCCCTGGAAGCAGGGGGTATTCTGTACCATCAATATGAATTACTCCTGAACCGGCTTCCACAAAGAATACTTCGCACATATCTTGATGCGCGTGTGCTGGCGCGGTTTGTCCAGGAGCAAAACGCGCTTGAGAAAAGTTAGTTAGGTGAGGCAAATCGCCGAAGCGTAACATCACCTTTTTCTTGATTTCGGGATTGTGAGAGACAGACTCTTCTGGCAAGTCTTTCAGAGAATTGGTAATCATTCGGGTCTTAAATCGTTAGATAATTCCACAATACCCCTAGACCCATCAATCCTTACCCGTTGACCATCTTGCAAAAGCCATGTAGCACCCCGAACATCCATCACAGCAGGAATACCGTATTCACGAGCCACGATCGCACCGTGAGAAAGCCGTCCACCCACTTCGGCAATTAATCCTCCAGCCCTTAATAACAAAGGGGCCCAGCCGGAATCTGTGTAAGGTACTACCAGAATTGTATCTCTGTCAATCTCCGGCACATCTTGTAAATTTCGCAACACCTTTATCCTGCCTTCGGCTTGCCCGTGGCTGGCTCCAATCCCTTGTAAAATTTGGTCAGAGTAGAGTGCAGAAGGAGCTAAGGGGTGGGGAGGTGTATTGCCGTAAACTAAAAGAGGTATTTGAATGAACTCGCTATCTTGAACGAATTGCGATCGCCTCGATTCCACTAACTTATCTAACTCTTCAATCAACCTAAAATCGTCACCGACAACTAAACGCTGCACTTCATCAAAGTTGAGAAAAAAGATATCTCCTGCTTTCTGTAGTAAGCCTGATTTTAACCAAATCTTCTCTAAAGCAACAAAACTCCAACGCAATTCAGCTAACAGCCGTGAATAAACTTCGGTAACTCGCCCCTTAATATCTACACGCCGTTGGACAAAAGAACGTTTGCGTTTACCAGCAAAGATGCTATTAATCGCATCTTTAGCGCCTGCTTGTGGTTCGTTCCCCTGCATTAACTGCACAAACATCTGCTTAATCATTTGGGGATTTTCCCGCCAAGTGGGAACGGAGATATCAGTTCCCACTTCACTTAAATAGCCATAATCCTGAAGCAATTCGTCAAATTCTTGCAGGATTTTCTCTCCCTCTGGGGTTTGCTTTAACTGCTCAAATACCTGCTGTGGTTCAAACTCAAGCAATACTTGCTTGGCATCTGTAGCTATTGCACTGAGCGATCGCAATGCCGCCACCTCTGGAGTCACGCTATTATCAATTTGGCCATCCTTCACCCGAAAAATCGCCTGTCGGAGGGCGGCACTTAAGGGAGCTAAAATGCTGTAATATGTCCCGTGGCGCAGCAACTCTAAAATAAAGTCAATTCTGATTAGCAACTTGGCTGGTTCCAAATCCTCTACATTTTCTTGCGCCAACTGCGACAACCCAGGAATAAACCGTTGGTGATAATCCTGCTTGAAGTCTTTTTCTAAATTTAATTCCCGCTTCAGCAACCTCCCTAGTCCTGGCAAATTCTCCCAGGTTGACTGCAAAGAAGGTTTACTTAATTTAGCTCCTCTAGTTAAAAATTCCAGACTTTCCGGCGGCAATCCCATGCGAAGAAAGATATTTCCTAAGAGGGATGCGTTAAAATAGGCTCTGGAATAATGCAGAGTTGCTGTTTCATTAAAATCTAAGCCCAAAGCGCGATCGCCCAAAACTAGAGTAAAAAAGTCTCCCCAAACTCCACAAGTTAAGGGACGATTAATTGACCATGTTAAGGGGTGAATTACTCCAGGAATCACTTCAGCAGCGATTTTGCGTGTCCAAATTGGTAGTAAAGTGGTGATCGGTCGAGATTGCAACACCCACAGCGTTTGACCGTCGTAACTCCATTCAATATCTTGAGGAGTGCCATGATAACGTTTTTCGAGTCGGTAAGCTAAATATGCAACTTGCTTGATTAATGCTTGGGGAACTCGTCCTTCACCCTCTAATTGCACAGAGGAAGATTTTTCTGTTTCAACGACAAAAGCGCGATATTGTTCTGGTGTGAATTTTCCCGAAACGATTTGCGTTGGGCTGCCTGGAAGGGCTTCAATGATGATTGCATCACCTTGTTGAGTAATGGGATCGCGGCTGAAAGCAACGCCAGAATATACACTTTGGACTTGTTGTTGAATCAACACAGCCATTGCTGTATCACTTGAGCCGCGATCGCGCCGATACTGGACAGCAGATGGATGATTGTAAGAAGCTTGAACTTGAGCGATCGCTTGCTGTAATGCCTCTGGGCTAGTAACATTTAAAACTGTTTCATATTGTCCAGCCGCAGAAGCTTGTTCTGAGTCTTCGCCAATGGCAGAGGAACGCACCACCAAGGGGGATAATTCTGATGGCTGGAGAAATTCTGTCAACATTTTCGGATCGTCAATTGGCGCTAGTACCCATCCCTTCGGCACTGGATAGCCCCAGCGCTTAATTTGGGATAATGTAGCCGCCTTTTCTCCGACAATAGCAGCATCCAACTCTTCATCTAAAGAAACCATCGCGCTATCGCCCCGTAAAAATTCCAACATCGCTTGCGATTCTGTTTGTGCCTTTTGAACTGGTAGGTTCATATCATCTGGAATGTTTGCATAAATCCAGGCCATTAAACCAGCTAAAGCCACAGCAGCAAGCATTCTGGGGATATCGCTGAGATGCAAAATTGCTACAAATAGGGGAAAGAGAAGCAAAACCCCATATTTGACTGCCTGTTTTGATGGCAGAATTGTAAAGCTAATACCTGCAAAGAAAGAGACAAATATTGCCACCAGGGGATCGTGTACGACAAATCCCCAGACGACATTTGTTGTACCTGCTCCTCTGCCTATCCAATATCTACCAATTACCAGAGCGATCAGGGCAATTAATTCCCAAAACGATCCCTCTGGGTAGAAAAGACGGGTGAGGAAAACTGCCGCAATTCCTTTAAAAGCTTCTGACAAGACTGCCAGAATTCCGACAAACTTACCGCCATGATAAAAGGCAGCTGATACACTAATGTTGCGTGTACCAACTTGTGATAATTGCTTACCCGTAAGGGCATAAGTTATCCATGCAATCAGGGGTAATCCGCCCAAGAGGGGGCAGATAATTAAAATAACTAAAACACCCCAAGGTTCAAACATTCTGGATTTTGGATTTTAGATTTAAATTTTCCATCTAAAACCTCAAATCTAAAATCTAAAGTTTTTCTGAAATTTTTGATGGTAATTAGGGCGCTTTTATTTATTAGTCATGGAATGGACACTTGGCTAAGACGGAAACCGTTTAAGACAAGTGTCCTTCTAGACTACTAATGGTTTTAGTTTAGCGCATAGGCAGCTTGCAGCGCCCAGATGATGAGAGCAGCGATCGATCCCAGAAGCAACACGGTAGAGATAGTGACTACTTTTGGGGAATCTGCACCCTCGAATTTCATAATTCCTCGATTTAAGTCGGACATAGCTTTGTAATCCTCTCTTGTTGGAGCATGAAACATTTGTCCGTTTTGATTGTAGTCCCTCTATTTACGGATGATGTTAAATTCCTTATATTATTTTGTTTAAGCTTCGCCATTTTTCCAACCCCACAATTACTTATTTCTTCAGAGGTATCAGTCTTATTTATGAATAGTGAGGAGTAGGAAAGAACAGGAGACAAGGGGACAAGGGGACAAGGGGGAATGGCACGCTTGAAAAGCTGAAACCTCCTTGCTGGAAGGGTGTGGGAGGTATGGGAGGATGGGGAGGCAATGCAGCATTTGTTGATATGCAGTTATTCAATTTCTCCTCTTTCTCCCCACACTCCCCACACTTCCCACACTCCCCACACTCAAAATCTTGTTATATCAGGGCTTTGCGATTAACAAGCGTGCCATTCGGGACAAGGGGTGAGAACTTGAAACAAGTCTTTCCCCTTGTCCCCAATTCTCCTTGTCCCCAAGTCCTCTTCCCAATTCCCCATTCCCAATTCCCAATCTCGGTCAATATGTACTAAAATCAATGATTTGAGTCACAAAGAGAGCAATCATGGCATCCATCCGCGAGTTGCACCAACAGCTGGTTAAGAAAGAACGTTCTGCCGTTGAAATTACCCAAGAAGCCTTAAAGCGCATTGAAGCGTTAGAGCCAAAATTGCACAGCTTTTTATGTGTTACCGCAGAACGGGCATTAGAGCAGGCCAGTACTGTGGATGCCAAAATTGCTGCCGGAGAAGAAATCGGGCTACTAGCAGGCATTCCTGTTGGGATTAAGGATAATTTATGTACTAAGGGAATACCCACTACTTGCGCCTCCCGAATTTTAGAGAATTTTGTGCCGCCTTATGAATCAACGGCGACGCAAAAACTGGCAGATGCTGGGGCGGTAATGGTAGGCAAAACCAACTTAGATGAGTTTGCAATGGGTAGTTCCACCGAAAACTCTGCCTACCAAGTCACGGCTAATCCTTGGGATTTGTTACGAGTTCCAGGTGGTTCTTCGGGGGGTTCGGCGGCGGCGGTGTCATCCCAAGAGTGTGTAGTTGCTCTTGGTTCTGATACTGGTGGTTCAATTCGTCAACCTGCATCTTTCTGCGGTGTGGTGGGGATGAAACCAACTTATGGTTTGGTTTCTCGTTATGGTTTGGTGGCTTACGCTTCGTCTTTGGATCAAATTGGGCCATTTGCAAACACAGTAGAAGATGCGGCAATATTATTAAGTGCGATCGCAGGTCACGATCCCAAAGACTCTACCAGCCTCAAAATTGCCATTCCCAACTACGCCGCCAGCCTAAAACCAGATTTAAAACCCAGAGGTCAGCTAAGAATTGGGATCATTCAAGAGACTTTTGGTAAAGGTTTAGATTCTGTCGTGGAACAAGCTGTTACCAAAGCAGTAGATGTCTTACAAAGTTTGGGAGCAGAAATTCATATGATTTCCTGTCCCCGTTTTCGCTATGGCTTACCCACCTACTACATCATCGCCCCGTCGGAAGCGTCAGCAAACTTGGCTCGTTACGATGGCGTTAAATATGGCTACCGCGCTCCTGATGCCGATAATCTACTATCGATGTATACTCGTACTCGTGCCACTGGTTTTGGTACAGAAGTCAAACGCCGGATTATGATCGGCACTTATGCCCTTTCTGCTGGCTATTACGATGCTTATTACCTGAAAGCGCAAAAAGTCCGCACCTTAATTAAGGAAGACTTTGAAAAGGCTTTTCGGGTGGTTGATGTGTTAGTTTGTCCCACATCTCCCACTACAGCATTTAAAGCAGGGGAAAAAACTACTGATCCCTTGAGTATGTATTTAACTGACTTGATGACTATTCCTGTAAATCTTGCTGGTTTACCTAGTTTAAGTTTGCCATGCGGTTTTGATGACCAAGGTTTACCAATAGGATTACAGCTAATTGGCAATGTACTGCGAGAAGACCAATTGTTTCAGGTAGCTTACGCTTATGAACAAGCTACTACTTGGCATCTGCGTAAACCACAAATATCTTGAATTTGTCATTGGTGATTAATTCTTATTCTTCACTCACCACCTACTTTACTTTTCTGTCAATTTGTTGGGATTGCTGACTATTGACTGTTGATTATTGATTTCTGGAGTCAGAGATTCGGATGCAATTTTTGGTGGATTAAGTATATGTAAAAGACCAGCAGACGCAGCTACTAACAACAGAATATAGGTAACGACAAGAGGTATGTATGTATTTGGTTTGTTGTCAGAATTATTATGATCGTTCTTGGAATCTTGACGGACTACAGGATTGCTTATAAGAGTATGTGATAAAGCATTTCCATCCAGCCCTAAAGCATCTCCATAGCGACGGATGAAGCCTTGAAGAAAAATAGGCTCAGGTAATTCTTCAAATCGTTCTTCTTCTAAAGCGTGCAAAACACCTGCTCTAATTAGTGTTTGAGCGGCAATTTCTTCTATGCGTATGGCTTTTTCTTGTCTTACTTGTCGTAAATGTGTGCTTATTTCCTTTAGCTGCTCTACTTGAGCTTGGTTTAAGAGTGTCACTGTCTTCTCCTCTATGGGCTAATTCTACTATTCATATAGTGAGAAGACTTAAAATGGCATACGTATTTTTACTAAATATTTGATTTTCGTAAATTTTTTCAGAAGAGTTGAAATCTAGACTGAAAAATGCTAAGACTGCCGTCAATAGTGTAATAGATGTTTTATTTTATACTTTTATTTAAATAAAACAGGGCATAAAAGTTAATAAGCTGCAATTTATAATACAAGTATTTTCTAACTGCTACTCTGGGCTGGGATAATTGCCGCGATCGCTCCAAGAAAGCGAGCAGAGAGGAATGGCACGCTTGTTATATAACTTGCTTTTTGAGTGTGGGGGGTAAGACTTCTTCCCCGTCCTCCCACACCTCCCACACCTCCCACACCTCCCACACCCTTCCAGCAAGGAGGTTTCAGCTTTTCTTTGTGCCATTCGGAGCAGAGAGAAAATTCCCCTCCTCTGCACCCTTCCCCCTGCCCCTCTGCCTATTTTCAATGCCCAATTCCCCTTCACGTTCCCAGACTTAGAATGAGCTTAATGTCGGGCGGACAATCACTTCATTGACATCAACATCATCCGGTTGGGATACGGCGTATAAGACGGCTCTAGCGATCGCATCTGGGGTCAGTGCGGTTTTCCGAAGTTCTTTCAAGAAGCCTGTTGCTGCTTCGTCTGTGATATCAGAGCCAAGTTCAGTCTCAACCACGCCAGGGGATATTATTGTCACGCGAATATTTCTCGATTCTTGACGTAATCCATCGGATATGGCCCAAACAGCAAATTTTGTCGCGGAATAAACCGCGCTGGTAGGCCCTACCATGTGTGCGGCGATGGATGCAGTATTAATAAACTGTCCACCGCCTTGCGCTTCCATGATTGGTAAACCAGCAGCAATACCATTCAATACGCCGTGGATATTCACATTAATCATGTTGTCCCACTCCTCGACTTTCAAGGCATTCATTGGCGACAGGGGCATCACGCCTGCATTGTTGAAGATGACATCGACACGACCAAACTTATCTTTGGCGAAGTGAATGAACGCTTTCATATCCTCACGATTCGCAACATCCACCGCTTTGAATTCCGCTATGTAACCCTGGTTACGGATCTCCTCGATAATCTTTTCTAGCTTTTGGGTGCGCCGTGCCCCTAAAACAACTTTTGCACCATTTTTAGCGAGTAACTTAGCAGTGGCTTCACCAATCCCGGATTTCTCACAAACTCAGAAAAAACCGGAGCTTAAAACTGATAAAATGTATACATAGTAAGTATTTCAGCAGTTTGAACCGATGAATCG
>NZ_JBALEQ010000093.1:0-55064 GCF_036917775.1 Nostoc sp. | reverse complement strand
AGTCGCTTTCAAGCTCTCCGCTTCAGGCACTTATTCAATATAGCGAACACATCCCCTCATGTCAACTATTTTCTCCAAAATATTTTGGACCGCTTTTCTATCGCCATCAAAGCCTTAGAGTGTAAGAGTTTTAAGATATAGTATTCCTGGAAGTTAGTAAGGAAGCAATATATTTGTGAGCAGTTCTGGTGTTTTACCGCCTTGGCTGGTTTTAGATCCTTTTTTGCGTGGCTGGTTGTTGGAGGATATTGGCCGGGGCGATCGCACAACAAATACGTTACTAGTAGAAGATGTAACGCTAGGCTCGGCTAAATGGATATCTAAAGCTTCAGGGATAATTTCTGGCTTACCAATTGCAGCTCGGGTGTTTCAGATTTTGAATGAAAAAGTCAGCTTTACGGCGGTTGCAGCTGAAGGTAAATGGTGTGAGCCGGAACAGGTGGTAGCTGAAATTCATGGTTCGCTGGATGCGCTACTGATGGGGGAACGAGTTGCTCTCAATTTGGTTATGCGGTTGAGTGGGATTGCTACACTCACTAATATATATGTAGACAAAATTGCCGATTTACCTGCTCAGTTGGTGGATACGCGTAAAACTACACCAGGATTGAGACTGTTGGAAAAGTATGCGACTGCTGTGGGTGGAGCGATTAATCACCGTATGGGATTGGATGATGCAGTGATGATTAAGGATAATCACATTGCGGCGGCAGGTGGAATTGAAAAAGCAGTTACCCGTATTCGTTCTCAAATACCTTATCCCTTGACAATAGAGGTAGAGACTGAAAGTTTAGAGCAGGTAAAAGAAGCTTTGAAGCACAACGTTGACATTATTATGTTAGACAATATGCCTGTGGATATGATGCGTGAGGCGGTGCAGTTGATTCGCAAGCGTGATAGCCGTGTGAAAATAGAGGCTTCAGGGAATGTGACTTTAGAGACGATTCGCAGTGTGGCAGAAACTGGTGTTGACTATATTTCTAGCAGTGCGCCGATTACTCAGTCAAAGTGGTTAGATTTGAGTATGAGGATTGCACTTTAGATAAGATAAGTATGCTCTGGTAAAATCCCAACTGAGATAAAAGAAAATAGTGATGTTGATTTTTCTAATCAGTTATCAATCTTTCTACACTGCTCTTACGGCTTTTCTGTGTCTTTTTATGGCAATTTTTCAAAACTACAACTTAGTCAAAATAGGACAAAATCAAATAATTGATGCGCCATGTCCAATTTAGAACAAGGTGCGATCGCTACTTGCCGTCCTTGGCTATCTAAAAATATCGCTTGATTATTATCGCTACCAAAACCACTATCAGGTTGATCGATGGGATTAGCAACAATCGCATCGAGTTTTTTATTCTGCAATTTTTCTAACGCAGGCTTGACAATATCCCCAGTTTGGGCTGCAAAACCAATTAATATCTGATGCGGCTGTTTAAGTTTTGCTAATTGGGAGACTATATCCGGTACAGGTTCCAGGGGTAGGGCTTGGGGGAGCGATCGCTTGGGCAATTTCTCTGTACTATAATTCTTTGGCTTCACATCTGCTACGGCTGCTGACATGACAATTACATCAGCATTGGGTAAATATTCCAGCATTGTCTGCTGCATTTGCTCGGCACTAATGACGGGAATTGCTTGCACTCCTAATGGTACATTCCAATTAGCTGGGCCATGTATTACGGTGACGTTTGCCCCTCGGTGAAGTGCGGCTTGGGCTAAAGCTAATCCCATTTTACCTGTGGAAGGATTACCAATAAACCTTACTGGGTCAAGAAACTCCCGCGTTCCTCCAGCACTAATTAACAATCGTTTACCTACTAAATCTTGTTTACCTTGAGTGTGTAACAACGATTGGATGTAAGCCAAAATTTCTGGAGGTTCTGCTAATCTACCAGCACCAATGCGATCGCACGCTAATAAACCCGATGCTGTATTCATCCCATGATATCGGCTATCGATCAACATCTGTTGCCAATTCCGTTGCACCGATAGCTGTTCCCACATATCCGTATTCATTGCGGGTGCTAACAGCACGGGACAAGTAGAAGCTAGGACGGTATTTGTGAGTAAATTATCAGCCATCCCGTAGGCTAACTTTGCTAATGTATTAGCTGTCAAGGGAGCAATTACCATGACATCTGCCCATTCACCCAACTCAATATGCAAGGGACGAGAGTGAGTTGGTTTCCAGAAATCATCATCTGTGTAGGCGGGATGACGAGATAGGGTGGCCATTGTCAGAGGCGTGATAAATTTTTGCGCCGAACGGGTGAGGATAACTCGGACTTCCACCCCACTTTTAAACAGCGTTGAAACCAATTCACAAATTTTGTAGGCGGCGATACCGCCACCTACACCGATTAGAACCCTGTTCAATTTTGGATTTTGGATTTGGAATTTTGGATTTAAGGGAGATTGCATTGGTACTTTCGGATTAAGCAAGTGATACATTAACCCCGATCATCTTTGATTTTAGCCAGTGAACCTCAATCCAAATCTAAAATTTAAAATCCAAAATTGCTACGCTTCATCGTAAGGTTCCAAGTCTAAGAGGTAGATATAGGGTTCAACTAACTCTGGACGCTGAAATGCGATCGCTCGTAATAGATGCCAATCATTTAAACCATCAAAAGCATTACTGTAATTATCCAGATCCAGACGTGTAGCCAGTTCTTCGACTTCTGCCGCAGTTATGGCAGCAATTTCTTTCCTGGAAATGCTTAGAGTTGTCATAATGCTCGCCCCTCCCTTATGCAGCACTCGCTTTCAGCATGGGTTAAGTTGCGCTGAACGCAGCCACCCTATATATATTACTCATTAGAAGACATGGATTTCGTGAAAATTTTCAGCATTTATACCAGAATTTATAAAAAATTCGTAATTCTGACTAGCTAATTGTATTTACAACAAAATTCCGCAGCACCTTTAACGTTTGTGGATTTATTTCATGCCCCATGTCAAATTCATGGTATTCTGCTGCCACTCCTAGAGATTTTAAAGTGTCTCGTGCCTTTAAAGCAGCTTGCAGTGGAACAACTTCATCATATTTCCCGTGGCTGATTAAAGTCGGCGGAATATCTCTTTGATCTGCCGTTAGTGCATCAGGATGTAAATACCCGCTCATCACAACTAAGCCTGCTAGTGGCAATTTTGAGCCGACATCTAAAGTCATTGCTCCGCCTTGAGAAAATCCACTTAAAATAGTGCGTGACAAAGGTATGCCAGTGGTACTTTCTAAAGATTGCAAAAAATCTCTTAGCAGTTTCCGACTTTCTACCAATCCTTCATACATATTTTCCACCCGCAGGTCATACCATGCCCTCCCGATAGGGGAATAGGGATAAGGATAAGGTGCATTGGGTAATATAAATTGGTAATCAGATAAGTTGAGCAAGGGTAGCAAAGATGCGACATCCTCAGCATTAGCTCCCCAACCATGCAAAGTAACAATTAACCCTGTGGCGGGTTGAGAAGTTTCGGGGGGAACGGTAATAAATTGTAAGGACAGAGGTTTACTCCTAAAATCTACTTTTCTAATAGATCCTATCTCTTTAAAGAGACTTAGTATTTAAGGGCATTCGTGGCTTACCCAAATAATGGCTATATGTCATGATGCGAGTAGGAAAAATTTAAATTTTTTGTTTACGAGTACATATTAGCGGAAGTGGAGTAAATCAGAAATTTCACTAAAAGTTAATTTACCTTACACAAAAACCAATTTTTGATATTTTAGGGACTATTGAGTCTGAATCACCAAAAACCATTCGTAGTAAGCATTTTTGATTTGCAAATAACTCTTTAGCCTTAGCTTTTGAAAATGATGTCGTACAGTGACAGCAGAATTTCCACCACAATCAGAATCACCACATACCACTCTACTCGTTGGCTACTACTATGCTGCATGAACTCCAAGACTGTTTGTGCAGTTTGGGTAATTAGCTCTAGTTTGCGTTCCAAAGCAGTGTGACGCTCACGAATTTCGTATTCATCCTCCAAGCGCAGATATAAGTTTTCTAGCTGTGGGGATTCCCAGAGTAACTCTGGCTTATCGATGATCTCAACTCGACCGACAATTTTATGTTGAACTAACAGCGCAGTCCCAAGTTGACGCAGTAATTCCCGACTCTGCCGTCTTTCCCTATGTTCACGCTGGAGACTAGCTGCAAACGGTTCAATTTGCTCGAATACAGTTGCTAGGCTAGTTTCATAATGAGACAGCACAACACTTTTAGCGAGGATATCAGCCACTATCTGCAAGCGCTCTACACTAAATTCATGCAGTGAAATTTTTCCTTCCTTAACTCTCTCACTCTCTGCAATGTTGAGATGAATTTCCACTTCTTCTGTCTCTGGTTCGGCAAAGGAGCCACTAACTTGAGAGGACAGTTTGGTCAAAAAGGCTACCTTTTCTACAGGCTCAAGGTTAAACAGGACAACTGCGCCATAGTCTAGCAGTACCGCACAGCCGTGTTCACTGACTGTAACCATTAATGGCATAGTCGCCAAGGAAACGTAATTCTCCAATGTCTGTAAGTTAATATCCTTACCAAGGAATAGGGCCTGCGCTCTAAATCTATCTGTATCATTAAAAAGGAGTTTTTGCATTTTCGCCCTGTTTGCTTTTCTGTCTGCTGATCTTGGGGATTAGCGATCGCAATTAATGCCTGTTATCGCAGATCGCTACAATCTCAGCTTACCAATAAAGCTCTCTAGCACTGCCGAAGGTGGACAAGGAGAACAACCCACTCCCCACTAATTGTCTAAGGGACTTCCAAGAAATAAATTATCCAAATAAACGTAGACGCGGAGCGGCTTGCCACAGGCTACCACAGAGACACAGAGAACACAGAGGGAGAAGAGATAGGGATATTGTTTTATTTGGAAGTCCCTAAAGTGAAGTTTGAGTAAATCAAAGCTGTCGCTTCAAAAGCACTTCCAGGTGTTCAACCAAAGCTATGCAAAGGAACCGACACTCACAGGTTCAGGAGCAGGCGCATTTGCGGTGAACTGGTTTACTGGACGGGGTAAACCGAGATTTTCGCGCAGGGTACTGCCTTCATACTCAGTACGAAATATTCCTCGGCGTTGCAGTTCGGGAATTACTAAGTCTACGAATTCCTCTAAACCCCCAGGTAGCCAGGGCGGCATAATGTTAAATCCATCAGCCCCACCATTGACGAACCAATCTTCTAACTGATCGGCAATATGTTCTGGTGTTCCGAGAATTGTTCGATGTCCCCGCGCTCCTGCAATCCACAAATACAGTTGTCGGATTGTTAAATTTTCTCTGCGGGCAAGATCGGTAATCAGTTGCAAGCGGCTTTTGCCACCGTTGGTATCTGGCAAATCCGGCAGCGGCCCATCTAGGGGATATTTGGACAAATCATGGCCACCTACTAGCCCAGAAAGCAGCCCCAATCCTACCAAGGGATGGATCAACTCCTGAAGTTGCTCATATTTATCCTTAGCTTCTTGCTCAGTCTTACCAATGACCGGGAATACCCCTGGCATGATTTTGAGGTGGTCAGGGGAACGTCCGTATTTAGCCAATCTCCCCTTGACGCTGGTGTAGAAGGCTTGAGCTTCTGCCAATGTCTGTTGTGCAGTGAAAATCACCTCTGCTGTTTGGGCAGCTAAATCTTGTCCAGCCTCGGAAGATCCAGCTTGTACGATTACTGGATATCCTTGTGGTGGACGCGCTACATTGAGCGGCCCGCGCACCGAGAAATATTTACCCTTGTGATGGGGAATATGCAATTTTTCTGTATCGAAGTAAATACCTGACTCCTTATTATGGAGAAAAGCATCGTCTTCCCAACTGTCCCAAAGTTTGGTGACAACATCCACAAATTCCCTCGCCCGTTCATAGCGCAGTGAGTGTTCTAAGTGGTTTTCTTGGCTGAAATTCTGCGCTGCGGCTTCAGCAGCAGAGGTTACAAGATTCCATCCGGCACGACCACCGCTTAAATAATCTAGTGATGCAAACTTGCGGGCGAGATGAAAAGGCTCATCATAAGTCGTTGATGATGTCGCCACCAATCCAATATTTTCTGTCACCGCAGACAGAGCCGACAACAAGGTTAAAGGTTCAAAGTGGACGCTGAATTGTCCCGAACGGCTAAAAGCCTCAGCCCCTTGCCCTCGATCCCAGACGGCTAAACCATCTGCGAGGAAAAGCATATCAAATTTTCCCCGTTCTGCCGTTTGTGCCAGATGCTTGTAATGTTGGAAGTTTAGACCTCCATCAGCTGGGGTGTTGGGATGTCGCCATGCTGCCACGTGATGACCACTACCGGGTAAAAATGCTCCGAGTTTAAGTTGTTTTTTTGTATTCATGTTTGTATTTGCAAAGTCGTACTTATACTTTGAAAAAATCTGGTAAATAAATTAGGAAATCTTGGAAAGATATTTCAGTGGCATCTACTAATCTGTCATGTTTAAATTGATAGATAAGCAAGTTCGTAGTAAGGGCTTTAGTGCTTAGAAAATAAGGACTAAAGTCCTTACTACAAACCCTCAAAACTAGCTTGACAAAGTGCTATTTTGAGTCTCCATCCAAAGTCAATGGAAGGTTAAGCCAGCAAAGGGGAGTGGGGTTGAAAGACTCATTAACGGAGTTCAAAGACTCGTTCACGAGTATCAAAGACTCATCCACAAGTATTAAAGACTCGTTCACGAGTATCAAAGACTTATCCACGAGTATCAAAGACTCATCCACGAGTATTAAAGACTCGTTCACGAGTATCAAAGACTCATCCACGAGTATTAAAGACTCATCCCCTATTCCCAATGCCCAAGTATTACGCAGCCACCGCCTCACGTCGGTTGTAATCAGAAGCATCTCCTTTGATGGCCTCACTTTGCTTACCATCGATACCAACGGGGAGATCGCCGACAATTGTCACGCGTTGAACGTGGCGGGGCTGGTTGCCGTAATCTGCGATCGCATAATGTTGAGTAGCCCGGTTATCCCAAAAGGCTACGTCACCAACTTGCCAACGCCAACGCACTGTGTTTTCAGGACGTGTTACGTATGCTTGTAACAGGCGCAGAATATCATCTGATTCAGTTTTTGATAAGCCACGGAATTGGCGCACAAATCCGCCGATGAATAGTCCCCGCTCTCCAGATTCGGGATGGATGCGTACAACTGGGTGCAGAGTCTCGTATACAGTCGAGGTAAAGACAGCTCTGTGAGCTTTGACATCTTCAGGTAAGTCGAATCCAGTTGCATAATCGTAGGCGTTGCTGTGTACTGCCCAAAGTTGGTCTGCAAGATTACGCAAATGAGTAGGTAAATCTTGGTAAGCAGTCATGGAGTTTGCCCAGATTGTATCGCCACCAGTCGGCGGAATGTCAAGCGCTCGTAAGATAGAGCCGAGAGGAGGACGGTCTACAAATGTTACATCGGTATGCCAGTTATTGGCGCGGGAAGTAGTGCGGCCATAATTCAGGTCTAAGACTTCTGGGTTTTCTGGCAGCGATGGTACAGTGGGGTGGGCTGTGGTAACTTCACCGAAACGACGAGCGAAGGCTACCTGTCCATCAGCATCAAGTTGTTGCTGATCGCGGAAAAAGATCACTTTGTGTTTGACTAGAGTCTTGCGAATATCGCTGATGATGGCATCACTGAGGTTAGAACTTAGATTAACACCAATAATTTCAGCACCGATACGTCCTGCAACTGGTTTGATATCAAAGTATTGAGAACCCATGTTTTTATCTCCAATAAATTTATGTTTGGGACTAGCCTTTTCAAGTTGGGTGAAAATTTGCTTACAAGAAACTCCTCTTTAACCTCTTAACTCTGTATCGCGCCAGTTGCTTCAAGTCGGGGAACCCGCCCAACGCACTGGCTTCTCTGTGCCTCTGTGGTTAAAGAAAAGATTTTTAACCGCAGAGATGCAAAGGCGCAGAGAGAAAAAAGAGATTTTACAAGTCACCTTGAAAGGAATAATGTTTTTACTTAGGTCGTCAGCAATTATTCAATTTTGGATTGAAGGAAAATCTGCTGATTTCTAATTCCTTTCATCTGCTAAATACCAGGAGTAGAGCCGCCATCAACGATAATCTCTGTTCCTGTAATCGATGCAGCTAGATCCGACACCAAAAATAACGCTAACGCGGCAATTTCTTCTGGTTGGGCGATTCTTTTTAAAGGAATACTTTGGATGTTTTGTGCCTTCACTTGCTCGACGGTGATGCCTTGCGCTTGAGCGTTTTGTAGAGCTAAAGTCTCAGCACGCTCTGTAGCTGTAGCACCGGGCGATATGGCATTAATGCGAATCTTGTACTCGGCTAACTCTTTAGAAATGCCCTTTGTAAAGTTGAGTAGAGCCGCATTGCTTGTACCACCAGCTAGGAAGTTAGGGCGAGGTGTACGTCCTGCACCGCCAACTATATTGACAATCCGTCCATCACCGCGACTTTTTTGATGGGGGACGACGGCTCTAACTAAGCGGATGTAGCCCAATAATTTTAAGTTCCAAGCATCCAAGAATAAATCATCGGTGGATTCAAGGAAAGATCCAGCACGGGCTGATCCAGCATTGTTAATCAAGATATCAATCTGATTAAACTGGGCTAATGTTGTGGAGACAACTTTCTCAACATCCTCTGCTTTCGTTAAATCAGCGCTGATGGCAATAACTTTCGCGCCTGGCGTGGGTAGGGACTGGATGGCGGCTACTGCATTTTCTAGTCTTTCTTGACTGCGGGCTGCGATCGCAACATTTACACCTTCACTATAAAGGGCTTTGGCAGTAGCTAACCCAATTCCTGCACTTCCTCCTGTAACAATCGCGGTTTTACCTGATAGTTTTAGTTCTAAACTCATACAAATTTACCTATCCCTGTAACTAGATTAATTAACGGAATTTTGTTAACTACGGCAAAACAGTAGGTTTACAGTATTTTATTAACGTAAGAAGGAAATTATCACAGACAGCCAGAATAATCAAGCACCTTGCAAAAAGATTTGTTGCATCAATGCTTACATCTATTGCTGTGTTGTAAGCTAGTCCCTGTCAACCTCCACCTTCTAACTGGCTATATGACTAGCCGCTCTCCAACTGTCTCTAGATTTTGCTAAATAGTATGGGGAAATTCAAAATTAAAAACTTTTATATTTTTGAACCGATGAAACTTAAGCGTTATTTCTGGATAACTATTTTAACTATTACTGCATTATTATTTGCTATTCTACCCGCTAGAACTCAGCAACATACATCATCAAATGCCCTTTTTCAAGCATCAACAATTAGCGCTCTTGCAGTGGGAGTTTTTGACGGCAATATTAATTTTCAGCAGTTGAAAAAACACGGTGATTTTGGTTTGGGGACAGTAAATGCTCTGGATGGAGAAATGGTTGGATTAGATGGCAAATTTTACCAGATAAAAGCTGATGGAGTTGCTTCTGTTATTCCTGATTCAATGACAAGCCCTTTTGCTACAGTCACCTTTTTTCAACCAGAAACATTAATTAATCTAGAAGGGCGAATGAATTATAAACAATTGCAGCAATCTTTAGATCAGCGATTACCAACTAAAAATTATCCTTATGCAATTCGTATCCAAGGTAATTTTCCTTATCTAAAATTTAGAATTCCTCCTAAACAAACTCCGCCTTATCGTTCTTTAGCTGAAGCACTAAAAGAACAATTAATTTTTGAATTAAGGAATATTAATGGCACTTTAGTCGGTTTTCGCACACCCGAATATATGCAAGGAGTAAATGTTAATGGCTATCACTTTCATTTCATCGCTGCAAATCACACAACTGGAGGGCATATCTTAGATGGACAATTTCAAAATGCTAAAATAGAAATTGATCCTCTATCAAACGTTGAGATAAATTTGCCCAAGAGTGCTGAATTTGTCCAAGCTAATTTGGGAGATAACAAACCTGTTGAAGTCAAAAGAGTTGAACGTAAGTAAATATTTTTGAATAAAAGCTATGTCACTACCAGAAACTATTGCAAAACAAACGGATGCCCGCCCACCTGTGGCGATTGGTCATGTAAGGTTATATGTGAGTAATGTACCAGAGGCTAGCGATTTTTTCGTCAAAATAGGACTGCGGTTGATTACCCAATCAGAACAATTAGCTGTTTTGGAATTACGGGGAGGAACGCACTTAGTTTTGAGAACAAGTTTAGAGGCGATCGCACCTAGAATCAATGCACCTTTTGATCTGATGGTAGATGATGTTGTCGCCACCAGAGATACTTTTAAAAAATGGGGACTGACTGTTTCTGAAATCGAAACAGGCAGAATCCACAGTTCATTTACCTTAACTGGGCCGGATAGCTATTTATTGACGGTGACTTCTTCACATACAGGCGGTAGAGAAGTTTAACAATCAAAGAGAAAGGTCTTAGCCGTCACAATTGGGTGTAGGATGCCTAGGTTGGACTATGCCAACGCACCATCTTAGCGACGCAACCCAATTACCCGCTCTAAGTCTGCTCCTGTAAAAATTGCATTGGTAACATTAGCATTGGTCAAATTTGCATCTTCTAGATCAGCTTTCGTAAAATTAGCTTTGCTGAGGTTTGCTCCTGTTAAATTTGCCTTTCCTAAGTCTGCATCAGTTAAATCAGCGCCACTCAGGTTAGCATTACTCAGATTAGTTTCATCTAAGTCAGCGTCAATTAGGATGGCATTACTTAGATCGACTCCGTTGAGGTCGGCTTTATCTAGGTTCGCGCCTCGGAGGTTACAGCCTTGACATTTTCTGGTGGATAGAAGCTGTTGAACTGGATCGGTTGTCGCAGTTACAAGACTGGAAGGGGTTGGAACACTCTCTGAATTTTGCTGATTTGTTTGTAGAGGTGTAGTTGGAACGGGGGCTAGATTTGGTTCTGCCGCTTGTGGTTGTTCCGCTTTAGAACATCCCATTACCACTCCTGCTGCTAATATAGCGATCGCAGCTAGACTAATTTTTTTCTTTACAGCTACAGAATTCAATTTTCACTCAACCTCTTCTACTTTACATCAATTCTTAATTTAGCAATTCAGGCAGTAATGCCAATCTATCTTAAGTTTAAAAAAATGATAATTTAGCTTGTCAGTTCTGGATTAGATCACAAGATGAAAATATAATCTCACTGACTCTGTTTAGAATCACTAAAATCCGGTCGTATCGAACTACTTTTTGATAGATTACAAATGCAAATTATTTTGCATTTACAGCAGTTTGCAGTTAAATGAGGTACAGAACAAAGGATTCACAAATCAAATTATTCTTCTCCCTCCTGCCTCCTGCCTCCTGCCTCAAAACCAGTGACTTTGTACCTCATGCAAAAGAAAACTGCTGTATTAACACCAGGTTTGCACAACATGACCCTTCAACTCTTGTCCTAACCAAGGTGTATTTTGTGAAAGTGTATAAAGACTTTTTCGTTCAACTTTCCAGATTTTCTGAGGGTCAAATAAAGTAAGTTCTGCTGGTTGATGAGGTACGATTGCACTCACTTCTTGCCCCAAACATTTTGCTGGACGGGTACTTAATGCCCGCCATAATTCTAAAGCTGTAAATTCCTCAGTTTCAACCAGATATTGCCACAACAAAGGTAATGCTAACTCTAAACCAATTGCTCCTGGAGGGGCTTCAGCAAAGGCTTGGACTTTTTCTTCGTAGCTGTAGGGTGTGTGATCGATAGCGATCGCATCGATCACACCCGCACGTACTCCTGCACGTAACGCCGCAACATCACGCGGATTTCCTAAAGGCGGGTCTAAATGCAAGCTAGTGTGATAACTCTTAACTGCTTTTGTATCAAGTAAAAGGTGCATCCAGGTGGTGCTGGCGGTGATGGGTAAACCAGCAGCTTTGGCTGAGGCGATTAATTCCACGCTGCGAGATGTGGAGACGCGCATGATGTGGACTGGTGTACCGATCGCTGCAACCAATTCAAGCATTGCTGCGATCGCAGTAGTTTCTGCGCTGGCGGGTATTGGGGGTAAACCGAAACGGAGGGCATCTGCCCCTTCTCTCATTACACCATTTGCAGTTAACTGGCGATCGCTCGGCCAAAATGCGACTGGTTTGCCTAAAGGCTGGAGATACTCTAACACTCGCCGCACCAGCGCCAAATTTTCCAAGGGCTTACCATCACTAAAACCAACAACTCCAGCAGACGCTAAATCTGCTAATTCTGTCATTTGGTTTCCAGCAACATCTAGGGTGATAGCACCCCAGATATAAAGCAGGGGGAGAGGAGAAGATAAGGGAGAGGGGGGAGACAAGGGAGAGAGGGGAGACAAGGGAGAAAAATTGCTTCTTTGTCCCCCTTGTCCCCCTTTTCTCTGCTGCAACTGGGCCACAAGTGCAGGGTTATCAATAGCTGGGGATGTATCGGGTAAAATGCTAACTCTGGTAAAGCCGCCAGCAGTAGCAGCTTGTAAAAAAGACAGCAGGGTTTCCCGTTCTTCAAATCCTGGTTCACCGGAGTGGCTGTATAAATCCACTAACCCAGGCCCGAGAACTAATCCCTGACAATCTCTAATTTGAGTATTGGGATGAATATCAGCAATGTGCGAAGCCACTTCTTTGATATAACCATCAGCAATCAGCACATCAAAGAGTTCGTCTATTTCAGAAACTGGGTCAATCACCCGTACTTTTTGCAGCAGTTCAGTCATAAAACTTTTTAGTTAGGAGTTAAGAATAAAGTTAGGAATTAGGAGTTATCAGTTATTTGTTCCTCGCTCATCATTTTTAACTTTATTCATCACTCATAATTTTTCACTCCTAACTTTATTCCTCACTCCTCACTCTTTACTCAGCACTCACAACGCTCCTGCTGCTGTTTTATCTAGTACGCCTCCACCAAAGTGAGTGGTGATGTTCATCGCTTGCAATACTGGTAAACCATCGATTCCAGAAGGATAGTCGATAACGCTGACTGCGCCATTACCCTGGCGGAAATTCCAGAAATTTTCTAGCGATAAACCCAGAATGTGACAAAGTAAAGTTTTATTTGTAGCGTCATGAGCTACTACTAATACAGTTTTGAATTGATTGGTTAATGCTGCTTCTACAATTGATTGCCAAGTTGCAACGCTGCGTTCCCAAACCTCTTGTAAATTTTCCCCTTCAGGCATTTGTACTTGGGCGGGTACTAAGCGCCAACGCTGCAACTCTCCGGGAAACTCTTGTTCTATTTCTGTTTCTAATTTTCCTTCCCAGAGTCCATGACTGATTTCTCTTAAACCATCTTGCAAGTCTAACTTTACATTAGGATGCTGTTTTAAGATAATCTCGGCTGTTTCTTTCGGGCGCAGCATAGTGCTACTTACTGCAAAATCAATTGCTACCTCTTGGAGAAATTCGCCTGCTTTTTGCGACTGTTGTCTACCGTTGTCATTGAGGGGGACATCAATTTGTCCTTGAAACCGGGTTTGGCGATTCCAGTCGGTTTCGCCGTGACGCACCAGTAACAACCTGACTCCTTGATGATCTGGTCGCAATGAGGGTAAAGTTTCTCCTGTATGTTGCGTCTGATTTAAAGATTCTAGCTGGACTGGTTCGCCCAATCCCCCAGCAAAATTAAGTACACTGATGCCACAGTTAGATTGCTGTATGGAATGGTAGCGACTTGCAGGGATTCCCAAAGCTGTGCTAATTAGGGCGCGATTAATGCCGTTATGTCCAACTATGAGAATAGTTTCGCCTTGATGCTGAGACAAAGTTTCTTGCCAAAATTGTCGCGCTTGTTCGTATAAAGCAAGAACAGGAAAATGTTCTCTTGTTCCCTGTGCATCATTTAACAGCATCCGCAGTTTGTCTGGGCGTTGATGCCAAGTGCGGTAATCTTCGGCAAATTTTTGCTTAACCTCAGCAGTTAGCAGTGCTTCCCATAAAGGAAGGTCGATTTCTAGTAGCAAATCAGAAACTTGAATTACAGGAGATTGTTCGGAATGAGTAGCTAACTCACTATGAATAATATCTGCTGTGTGTTTTGCTCGTTGCAGGGGACTGCTATAAATAGCATTAAATAAAATATTGCTGAGGGCTTTGCCAGCAATACTTGCATCGTTACGACCTTTCTCGGTTAATGTTGACGCATCAGTGCGTCCCTGAATACGCCGCTCGGTGTTATAACCACTTTGACCGTGGCGCACAATGATGACACGAGTCATCTCAAAGCCCTCCTGTATCTAGACGATTAATTTTACTGCAAAATGATTGCAGAATTACCGGCTCAGGAAAGCGGATTTAGTTAAAAGAGTAGTTAGGAATTGCAACTATACAGGCAAAACCCACTTCTGTGGATTTTAAACCCTCAATTATTTCCTTCATCAGCCACGCCTGTAGGGTGTGTTATGCCGTAGGCTAACGCACCGTAAATTGTTAATGGTGCGTTGCGCTATGCTACAACACACCCTACATGAGAGCGTCAACTTTACACTTGATTATTCTCTCCCTAAATCTAACTGTACTTGCAATCCATCGTTGTCATTGCCAGATTGAGCGGGTGTTAAGAAAACAGAAGTGTCTGGCTGTGATAATGTCTCGTTAAAGTGGATTTTGACTGGAGTTCTATCTCTTCTATTATTAGAGATTGTTGCTGGATTAGTTTGCTCAAAAAACTTTCCAAAGTCATCTTGGGCTGTTCTATTATCAATTCCGACTAGAGAATCACCAGTGGACTTGTATTGTCCTGAATTTAAGCTGGATGCTGGTAACTGTGCGTACACCTGGCTTCCTAAGCTTGCAAAAGCTGTGGTAATTCCCAACAAAGCAATAATTTTGGCGTTCATTTTTTTGTCCAAATTATCTTCAATATTGCTTGTCTTTATTCTCTGGGAAAATTATTTTAATTAAATCTATCGTTAGGTTCTACTACAATAATTGTATTGCGTATACACTTGGCTCGTCAATTATTTCTGCTTTATGTTGGGTAAAATAAACAGACAAATATTCACCAAGCTATAGGACTAATGTTTGATTTCTGAAAAAGCTCGGTAAAGATCGAAAAGCCTAATCCCTTACTCCCTACTCCCTACTCCCCACCCACGTAGATAATTTCAAAAATCAAATACGATTCCTATATAACGTTGCTATTTTTTGAGATAGTGTGATTATCTAGTTTTGTTTCCTAGCGATCGCAGTTTATTAAGGTGATTTACAAAAATCAATATACTGGTGCTATTAGTTTTGACTTCTCTGCAAGACGCTACGCAACACTACTAACTAATTTAAATATTTGTTACCTTAGTTAAGGTAAATTTAGTTATTACCACTGAGTTGTTTTCCAGGTAAATTGTGTAGATATGCAGAATTTTGTGTCTTTTTGTGTTGCGCTAAGAGACTCCAAGAAATAAATTATCCAAATAAACGAACCACAGAGACACAGAGAACACAGAGGGAGACAGAGATAGAGAAAATTATTTACGTTAGTTTTGGGATATTGTTTTATTTTGAAGTCCCTAAGTTCTGTCGTTATGACACTAAGTTCTGTGGTCGTGACATTAAATTTTGTCGTTATGACACTAAGTTCTGTGGTCATGACATTAAATTCTGTCGTTATGACACTAAGTTCTGTGGTCATGACATTAAATTCTGTCTTTACCACACGATAATTTGATTACTCCGCTTAACACCAAGGCAATAGAATTTGCCAAGTCTTAAGGGTAATTACTAATTAAATTCTAAAAATAAAGTAGAAAAAAACACAATAATTTGCGAATTTTGCTGAACCGAAATACAGCTTTAATAGGTCAAGCTATCTTTATAACCCTTTCAAAGGAGTATATCGATGTCCCGCAGAAAACGTACATCTCGTGTTTTAGAAAAAGCGGAGTTAAGAGTTTCTGGACTCAAAGCAATTGATCCCAGTATGGATTTTGGGGATGGGCGCAACTTGGCAAACATAACACAACTAATTGAGCAATATCGTACCAAAATAGATGCTTATAATACTGCTCTAGCCGTGATTGATTCTTCTAGAACCGAGATGGAAGAATTGGACAAAATTTTAGGTGATCTCACGGAAAAAATGCTCATTGGAGTTGCTTTTAAATATGGCAAAGATAGCCGGGAATATGAAATGGCGGGTGCTGTTCGTAAAAGCGATCGCATTCGCAAAAGCATAGCAACACGCTTAAAAGGCACAGACGAATCAAGCAGTGAAAACCCTAAAACAGCGTAATAAGCTAAAAACTGGAGTTTAAACTAAACTCCAGAAATTTGCAAGTTGAAATATGATTATTTATCGTTTCAATCCCTAATAGGGATTTTGATGAATTGCAATCAATACCATACTTTCTTGGCAACAATGACAGGAACCTAAGCAAAAGGGATTCAGCAAAAAAGAAATGGCTTAAAACCCTATAATACTGTTCGCCGCAATTCTGGAAAAACCTTAGACACCTTATTCAACACATAATTACCATAAGTTCCGCGAAAATCATGGATGTTAACGTTATCCCAGCGATCGCCTATATTATCATTTGCCACTATATTATCTAATTCAATGGGCTTCACTTCTACATCGAAATTGGGGTCAAAAAAGAAGGGAAACGAAAGGCGATGATTATGGGACTGGTTTTGCACCCGATGAGGTGTAGAACGATAAAAACCACCCGTCATCTTATCTAGCATATCGCCAATGTTACAGACAAAGGAACCAGGAACGGGAGGCGCAGCAACCCAACCTGATTTGGATTTAACTTGTAATCCGCCTGAGTCGTCCTGTTTGAGAATAGTTAAAATGCCATAATCAGTATGTTCGCCAACACCCCATATCAGATTACCATCTGACGGTGATAAATTAGGAGGATAGTTGAAGATGCGAAACAACACTAAAGGATCTGAAGTATAACGGTCAGCAAAGTAGGATTCTTCTAATCCCAAACTTAGGGCTATACCAGTCATAAGAGTATGCCCCAAGGTTGTCATCGCCTCCATATATTCAAGTACTGTTTCGCCAAATTGGGGGATGTTGGCGGGGAAGAGGTTTGAACCATGTATAGGAGTACCAGCTTGCACTAGTGGGTGTTCGTCTGGGAGTTCAGCGCCAAAGTAAATACCTTCTTTCAAGTCAGGTTTACCGGATGTCAGTTCGCCACCAACGGGGAAATAACCTCGCCATGCAATACCAGCCAAAACCATACGAATTTTAAGTTTAGTTTCCAAATCCTGGGCAAAAAACTGGCGGCTGAGTTCTTCGAGTCGCTGCTGCAAATTTTCGTCTACACCATGTCCGATAATATAGAAAAACCCCGATTCTCGACACGCTTGCCTAATCTGAGATGCGACGGAATAGAGATTTTCTTTTCCAGAAACTAAGGCGCTAATATCAATAATCGGGAGAGATGAAAACTCTGTCTCCACAACTTGCAAGTCTTTCATGTTCAGCTTGGCAATATATATTCTTGGTTCTAGACTATCTACGACTTCTACTTAGCATCCAAGTTGATATAGGACTATGATTTAATTTCTGAAAAAATCTAAGTAGTATGTAGGGTGTGTTATGGCGTAGCCTAACGCACCTAAACCTTTGGGCGGTGCGTTACGCCAAAGGCTAACGCACCCTACGTATATTTCAATAATCAAATATGAGTCCTATACTTAGCAATTTTATCAAACAGAATTCAGGAGTCAAAATTTAGAATTGATTCTGGCCGCTAAATTCAGGATAGCTAGATTCTTCAAGAAAATTAATTGTGAGGATAAAAAATGGGCGCAGCAAAATTAATAGAAATAAAAGACGGGGATTTATCGCGTCTTTGTGATGATTTATCGCACTATCAAAAAACCTTAACCGAGCCGTATTGAGAGCAGTAGTATAGTTTAATTATTTAAAATCGCTGACCTGTAGTAACTTCAAATCTAACTTCTCCTTGATCGCTAATTCCTAAGTCGCCTCGAATTAGCCCAAAAGGTGAATTCAAGCGCAATCCTAAGCCGTAACCAAAGCCGCTTCCAGGTTTGTCTCGTAAGACTCCTGGTTCTCCTAACACGGTTTCGCTAGACCCGAAATCTGAGGCAAAGTCAGTAAAGACAACTCCACCAACTGATTGAAAAATTGGGAACCGATATTCCACGGAAGCTAACCCATAACTCCGACCACTGGCAACTTTACCATAACCGTAACCTCTGACAGAATCTATTCCACCAATATTAAAAGCATCGGCTGGTGGGAAGTCTCCAATAGTTGTACCAATTTGTAAATTAATCGCCAACATTTCTGGATTATCAGTTGGTCTACCATTACCTATCCAACTAACTGGGAAATACTGAATATAGTCTCCCCGTAAGCGGTTGCTGGAAATATTCCCCAATCCAATGGGAATCGCTTGTTCTGTACTGAAGGTGAGGATTGATCCTTGAGTGGGATTGTCTCGGCGATCGCGTTGATCTCTGGATACGGCAAATGATACTGTAAATAAGTCATCAATTCCAGTACCGCTCACAGATAGAGGACTCCCTAATCTATCGACCTGGACAACGTTATAGTCTCGATCGCGTAGGCTAATTCTGGTATAGTTGAGAGCCACAGATGTATCCCATTCATCAAAAGCTCGTAAAAGCGCCACAGAACCACCAAATCTTCCTTCTCGCACTTTATCACCGTTAGCCAATCTGATGTCTTCGTTGAAGGTTCCCGATGTATTGCGATTACGAAAACCTCTAACGCTATAACCTAAGCGGTTTGGCTCTTCTGAACGATAACGGCTAGTGAATTGACCATCAAATTGGACATCTTTAGTGCTAAACTGCAAAACTGTATCTAATTGATCGTTTAGACCACTAACATTTTCATCTTTATAACCCACCCGACCGTATAGCCCAACGTCATCGTTATTACCGCCTCCTAAGATGAGAGCAGGGAAGCTACGCTCTTTGATTGCATAAATGAGATTAACACTAGAAGCATCTTCTTTAGGGTAAACATTGACTTGATTAAATGACTCTAATCTCCTCAATCGTTGCAAGTCTGCTTGTAGTAAATCTTCACGGAATACCTGACCTGGTTTGAGTCTCAGCAAACCAATGATAAAATCTTTTTGAGTTCGCCCTTTGATTGGCAGACCTTTATCATTAATAAAACGAATCTGGATATCTTTGACAATTTTTTGGGAAATTTCCAGCGTCTGGCTATCTCCTAAACTAACTCCTATATAATCACCATATTTGGCATACTCTCCCTCTATCTGGATCGTAGCTTCTGGTGTCACAATCCTACTAGCCCCATCTTGAGTAGATGGTTGCGAGTCTGCAAGGGCCTCTAGATTTTTACCACCCACTAACATTACTGCGATGCCTACGGCAGCAAGCAACCCAACTACAGTTATTTGAACTCGCATATTGAAAATCCGTTAGTGTTATTAAGTTTACAGCATAGAGCGGATCTCTTGTGCGTAAGTTCTATATTAACCTTGCTACTGAGTATTCCAAAATTTGGTTGCTTGTTTCGCCAGTACTCAGTATAAACTGTCAGACTGTTTTCAAATTGCGATGACCTGACGGAGAAATACTCAGGTTTTAAGCTCGTATTTGGCTTTTTTGTAGATAATTAGAGTGGATAATTATCTGGTAAATCCACCTACACATAAAAAGCCATGAGACAAAAACCTAAACAACAAATGCGTATATGGGCAGTGTTGTGTCATTTATCGGCTTTGTTGGGATGGATATTATTGTTTTTTTTAGTATTTATTGGCATTCCTTTATATTTACCTTTAAATCTTTTAGCTCCCCTGATTATTTGGCACTTTAAAAAATCACAATATCCTTGGATTGATTTTCAAGGTAAAGAATCTTTAAATTTTCAATTTTCTTTAACATTGTATACATTGATTGTCATAGTAATATCTTTAGTTTTTTTGTTAACTAGCTTTGGTCTGGCGATAATTAATAATGGTTCATCCAATGAAATAAAAAATATTTTAGACGGCTTGTTAATTGTACTGATGTCATTAATTTTATTCAAACTCATACTACAATCATTTGTAGTGACTTTTGCATCTGTAAAAGCTTACAAGGGTGAGTATTATCGTTACCCTTTTACAATTAGAGTTTTACGATAAAGAGTAAATTGTATAAGTATGGGAGAAAATGATGATATGGTTAGGATTGCGATCGCAGGCACTGGATTTGGTCAAAAAGTCCACATCCCTGGATTCCAAGCACATCCTCAAACTGAGGTAGTTGCTGTCTATCATCGAGATATAAATAAAGCTAAAGCTATAGCAGAATCCCATAATATTCCTCACGCCTCTGATTCCCTGGCTGATATTGTGGCATTACCAGAAGTAGAAGCAGTCAGTATCTCTACACCGCCATTTTTGCACTATGAAATGGCAAAAACTGTACTGCAAGCTGGAAAACATTTATTACTAGAAAAACCGACAACTTTAAATGCAGTTGAGGCGAAAGAACTTTATCAGTTAGCTAAAGCAAAAAGCGTCATTGCAACTGTAGATTTTGAATTTCGCTTTGTACCAGCATGGCAGTTGTTTGCAGAATTATTATCAGAAAACTATGTGGGTGAGTTGCGCCTAATTAAAATTGATTGGTTAGGTTCTTCTCGTGCTGATACCTCACGCCCTTGGAATTGGTATTCTGACAAAGATAAAGGAGGCGGTGCATTAGGATCTTTAGGTTCTCACGCCTTCGATTATATTCACTGGTTATTCGGGCCAGTGCGTAGATTAAATGCCTATTTGAGTACTGCGATTCCTACACGAGTTGACCCGATTACAGGGGAATCTAAGGCAGTGAATACAGATGACAACTGTATATTAACCTTGGAATTAGCGAATGGTACACCTTGCCAACTTTCTATCAGTGCGGTTGTTCATGCAGCAAGAACTCATTGGGTAGAAGTATATGGCGATCGCGGTACATTAATTGTAGGCAGTGAAAATCAAAAAGATTACATACACGGTTTTCGGGTTTGGGGTTCCCAGCCAGGTAAACCGCTAACGGAAATAGAAATACCGAATCGGTTAATTTTTCCCAAAAATTATGCTGATGGTCGCATTTCGGCATTTATCCGCGTAGTAGACCAATGGGTGCAGGGAATTGAACGCAATCAGGAAATTACACCATCGCTACGAGAAGGAATTTATTCTCAGTTGTTGATGGATTTATCCCATGAATCTCATACAAAAGCAAGTTGGGTAGATGTACCTAGCTTGGAAGATTTTCTTAGCAACTAGAGAGAAAATGAGCAAAACTCCCCGGATTCGTATCCCCCCAGAAGTCAAGAAATATGTTTTTGAACGTGACAAATATCAATGCCAAAGCTGCGGTAAAACTACTACAGAAACTCACCTCAGCATTGACCATATCATTCCCCTTTCCCGTGGTGGTCAAAATGAATATCAGCAATTTACAAACTCTCTGTCTTACCTGCAATCAGCAGAAAACAGATAATATTGACCCCCGCTTCCGGCGATATTTTCAGCATTAGGCTACAATAGTGTGGGCTATTCGTTTCTTATTTCTATGGCTCAAAATCACAATAGCAATTCCCGAAGATTCCCCAATATTAAAACTACAATTCTTTACCTCTTCACCTTCATGACTGTTTTAGTCATAGCCTTTCCCTGGCTATATGAGGTTAAAACTAAAGCTGGGATCAATATATCACAGAGCCGCCACGCAGGAACCTTTTTTGAGAAACATACATTTGGACTCTTCAGGTGTGAGTGGCTTTATCCTTACCATTGCGATCGCTCTCAAGTCAAGTAAATAAAGTTACAGCAGAATTCAGGAGTTAGAATTCTGAAGTAAAACAGGGTGCATTACCTGGACTTGAGACGAATCGTTGTGTACTTCACTAACTTAAAATTCACTGTAAAAAGAAAGGGGATATTATCCCCTTTTCTTTGTGTAAGATTTTTATTCAAAAATTGACCACGTTTCCAGTCTTTAGCCCTACAGTGTATACACAAGTACTTCTCACCCCCAGGGCAAACGCATCTAAATATTGATGAGCATAGATAAAAGTAGGACTTTTAAGACATTTCCTGCAAGATTAGCGATCGCACTCTTGAGAACAGACATTGTACGCTCATCAACCTTCATAGATGGTGCGATGTCTACGACGGGCTACGCCTACGCTTGACTTTTAACACAGTCGCTACAAGAGCAGCGATGGGCGAGAAGCCCCGTCGTAGATATCGCACTAATCTGGTTGAGCTTCTATCGTCACGGTAATCGCATTCTCTCCTAAGAATCCCCCTTTGCTACCTGATATTTCAATCAGTTTCCATGCAATGCGTTGATCTGATACGTCGCCCCTCAAAGCATCTAACGCTTTATTAGTAGCTTCCAGAAGAGCAGATTGAAAATCCCCCTCTTTGGATGTTCCTTGAAAATTTTGAATCTTCATAGCTCGAACTTATTGATATTTGTTGATGCGTGAATTCTGATACCTTTTAAGTTGTTTGGTATTTGCTCTAGCTTATACTCGGTTTCGATAGACATTACTACGGGTAGGTCAATACCGCTTGGTGGTTCAGCAACAAGATCGAAGTCGTATATTCCATCAGGTGGTGGCTGCTCAAAACTATGTGGCACAAGTTCGGGATTTTTCCATCCACTAGATGTGACATTTCCAGACGCTTTTATGCTAAGTGCGGATCTACTGTCCTCTAAAATAACTGATATATCTTGAACTTCAAGGATTTTCTCTTTAGCCATTTTTTATAGAGACTGAAGTTGTGTGAGAATTTTATCTACAGAAAGTAACCCCTTCCCGAAAAACTCATCAGGCCCGGGTTGACCAGCATCAACAATGGCATTGTCAATAATCTGTTTTGTTAAAGTTTTCTCATTGGCAAGACTTTTCATACGAATATAGGAGAGGATGTTAGCTGCAATACCAGCCATATGAGGGGTTGCCATTGAGGTTCCGGTGTGACTCTCATATTTACCTTTCTCTGGAGAGCATGAGATTATTTCTACTCCCGGACTAGCAAGGTATGGCACCAAAATATTCTTTTTGCCTGAAAAGAAAGAGGTATCTGGCCAATCAATAATTCCACCACTACTATCCTCCCAAATATTCTGCTGCTTGTTGTAAGCACCAACACTGATTAGTCCTTCTAAAGGGTAATTACCTGGTGAAAAGGTACGTTGCCTGCCCGGAGATGTATGGGAGTTGCCTGATGCTACGAATACGAGCGCTCCTCCCTGAACTAATTTAAACATTGCATCAGCCCAATCATCATGAAGTCCTTGATACTCCAATGACAGAGAAACTATGTCACACTGTTTTTCATGAAACCACTCCAACGCTTTGCTCACACTCAGTGTTGACGTAATCGAACCACTGAATATTTTGGCAAAATATAGTTCTATATCGGGCGATACCCCCCGACTCATGCCATCTGGTTCGACACCACAGAGAATACCCGCACAATGGGTGCCATGCCAACCTGCGTCTTGAGGAGGTTTCTGTGAAATTTCTCCAGTTTCGATATTGATGTCAATAAATTCCTTCAAATTCAAAGAGGCAAAACAGTCATGTTCTCGAAACATACCTGTATCAGCCATACCGACTTTTACAGATTGTCCTCTTGCCCCTAGTTTCCAAAATTCCTGAACGCTAAGATTTTCAGCCCCCCAATTAGCTTGTCGTTCGACAAAAGCTGCTGGACTAATATCTTGCAGTTCGGTTAATGTGAAGAATTGATTCTCCATAACAGTATTTATTTGAAAACCGCGAGAGCGAATTTCGTCAAGTTTCTGTAAGGAGTCCGCATAGAATATTTGGGAATTGCTGAGATGTGAAAGGGAATTATCAGATATTGATTCTGAGGCTTCAATTTCTCTCTTATTACCACGAACAATATACATTTATTTGCTACTCTCTATTTTTTTGTTATGGTTTAAAGATTCCCACGGGCAGGCTAATGTTTTCAAGTCCAAGTTTTCTAGCCCTTTTATCCAAGGCTTCAACTTTTCCTGAAAAAGACATAGTTTACCATCTTCTCGGATATAACCTATGTCATTTCTTTCATCATTAAGAGCAACTGTACACTTAGCAATATGACCATTGGCACGGATAGCAAGGGAGTTTGGCTTAGACGCATAGCAGATGTACTGATTGTCCTGATTGTTCAGAGAATCAATTTGGCGAGAATCAGCAACACAATTCTTTAGATATGCTTCTATGTTTGTTTTTTCTATGGGAGACAGTGCTTCGATATCCTCATCATTCTCTCCCCCAAGCCGTTCTACAGACTTGAAATGAAATTGAAATCTTAAATCTCCACCAAAGTTGTCATTAAGAATGTCAATTAAGCTCTTTAGTTCAATATAAGTAGATTTTTGGTAATGAATACGAAGACGAACTGTAAACTCAGCCTCAATTTCTTTCAGAGCCAAAAGATTTGACATGATGACATCAAAACTTCCCTTGCCATTACTTAACACTCTAGTAGTGTCATGTAATTGAGCATCTCCATCTAGAGAAATCTGATACAGGGAAATTCCATAATTTATTAGTTCTTCCGCAACCTGCTTAGTAAGAAAGTAGCCATTAGTCGTTAAATTTGCAGCATAATTTAAATCTGGATTTTGCTCTTGTAATGAAAGAATCGTTTCTGATATTTCAAATATCACATCCTTAGCAAGCAAAGGCTCTCCACCAAACCAACTTATTTCCAACAATTTTAATGTTTTATAGCGATGGTGAAGTAAATTTTTGATACCCGACACTATCTCTGGCTTCATTCTTCCTATTTTAAAATCTTCATAGCAATAAGTACATCGGAAGTTACAGTGTTCAGTTGAGAAGAGAATAAGATTTAGATAGGAAGGGTTTAGTGAAACAATAATATTCTCAAGAGTTTCGCTTTTGATATCCATTTATTGCAGTTCCATTTGAGTAGTGACATAGATATTTAAGAACAAAAGATATAGTGCTCTGATGCTAATGAAGTACATCAGAAGTAGGGGCGATAAGGCAGTTATGCGTGTCAACTTAAGGTGAAATCCATATCCCGCAAGTAACTGGAGTTCCTTGCTCATAGCAAAAGTCATCTTTGAGATGACTATAAAATTGTCCAAAATCCTGAGTCTACTTTAGTAGACTTTCGCTATTAGCCAGAGAATTCATTCTCTCTGGCTGGCTTAAGTTGACACCAATGTACGGCAGTTCGCCCCTACTCTGATGTACTACACCAGATCAAGAACTGCTATATAGAGACTTCAAGTTTGAATTGGCGGAATCAATTTTTGGCGTTCGCGCAGACTAAGTGGAAGGAGGTTTAAACGGGATCAGTTATAGACGTTACATCCACAGTTGTTTCCCGCTATCCGAACTGGATTTACTATGTATGCTTTAACTTTCTCTAGCAAATCATCATTTTTAATGATAACTGTTCCATAATCATCTATACTGATTTGGCTCAAATCAATGCTCGCAACAGAAGACTTTAACCGCTCAAGTGTCGCTTGCGGATTGCTTATTAAAGCATTGATAAGAGCTGTATTCTTGATTGATACCTCCATCTCCCCTTTAGTTGAGAGACTTACATCATCATAGGTTAGATTCTCAAATGCCATTTTGCTTGACTCCTTGTTTAGGTTTTATTTGTATTTCAACAAAGCCAAATGCCCACCGTTAAAGTGAAAAGACGCGATCGCACTTCCCTTTGTTCAGTAACCTCTGGCTTACTTGTTATTCATTATTCAGATTTCCTGCTGTCAGAACCACCAAAGTTTACAACTTTAAGAAAAAAGTTAAGGATTCATCACCAGCAATTTCCCAAAGCCAGTCCCTATATCGGTTTCAGTTACCGAAAATTTAAGAATCTCGCAACCATTAGTTAACGTCGTTCTTAACTTTGGAAAAAACCCCAAGCTAATAATTATGCTTACGTTTATCTTTCCCATAGAAAATTTCAATTCAAAACTTATATATTTATGTATTTAGAAGTATTTAAAATATAGGCTTTATATGAATTTGTCAACGATAGGCGCGTTCAAAATAAACTTTCTGGAATTGCATTATTAAGATTTGTAACTATTCTGCGTAAACTTGTAAAGTACATAAGTAATAACAATATCCACCTATTACTAATAAGCAGATTAATAAGCACATTTTTACACTTGGATTTACAGTTGAAAATGCAATTACAATCAAAAAATCATCTACGGCGACGGGGTGCGACTCTAACTGCTCAAGGCTTTAAGAAACTCAATCAAGCAAAAGCTGAGGTAGAAATTCAGCAAAACTTTAAGCGATACACTCTCGAAGACCTCAGTGAAAAAACAGGTTTAACCCCAAATACCCTCAGCAAGGTCTTTAATGCCTCAACTGGAGTCGATAAGCGAACCTTGGAGTGCTGCTTCAATGCCTTTAATCTAACTTTGTTAAAAGACGATTATCTCTACCTGGAGTCAGATAAAGACAATATTGCCGAGATTAGCTCGATGTCCATGAATGAAACCATCTGTCCTATCGAATCAGTTTGCAACTATTGCAGTAATTCCCCTCAAACCCACAAAATGGAACGATTCCCGAAGGGACGGCAGAGCCGAACGCCAGACAATCTGCAACGTCGTCCCCCAACCGTACCAGGAGGGCAGATGCTCCTGGATTCAGTCTTTTACATTGACCGTCCCATCCTCGAATCCCTCTGTTACGAAGCGATCCAGGAACCTGGTGCGCTGGTCAATATCCGTGCCCCCAAGCAAATGGGCAAAACCTCCCTAATGAACCGCATCCTGGCTTACGCTAACTCTCTGGGCGATCGCGTTCGCGTAAGCGTGTCCCCTTGGGACTCAGCGCTGCTGCGTTCGCAAAGCGTCTCGCACAGAAGCGCAGATCGCACTGTTTCTGTGAACTTGCAACTTGCCGACGACGAGATTTTACAGAACCTAGAACGCTTCCTACAATGGTTCTGTGTCAGAGTCAGCAAGCAGTTAGACTTGCCAGATGCTGCGATCGCTAATTTTTGGGATAACTCCTTAGGTAGCAAATCAAATGCCACTGATTATTTCGAGAATGTGATTTTATCTCCAAGGGAGAATCGCTCCCTGGTGATTGCCATCGATGAACTCAACGAGCTTTTTGCTTACCCGGACATTGCTCGTGAATTTCTCCTACTTTTGCGAACCTGGTCTGAGCGAGCCAAAGAAAGCGATGCAGACATTAATCCTTGGCACAAGCTGCGACTGGTGACGGTTCATTCTACTGAAATCCTGATGCCTCCCTCGATCAATCCCTCACTGTTGAATACTGGGCTGGTTATTGAGTTACCTGATTTTACCCCGGCTCAGGTGCAGGAATTGGCAAATCGGTGGGGAGAGGAAATGACGGTGCAACAAATTGAGCAATTGATTACCCTTTTGGGAGGACATCCCTATCGCTTGCAGTTGGCTTTTTATTACCTTCAGCAACAAACAGTAACCCTGGAAGAACTGTTAGAAAATTCTGCATTCACCACCACCATCTATGCAGAGCATCTAGAACAACAATGGTGGAACCTGCAAGGCTATCCTGATTTATTGCCATCGTTTACAGAAATCGTCAGGCAATCAAATCTTGTATATTGTGGGGCGGTGCAAGCCTCTCAGTTGTATAAGATGGGGTTGATACATTCGCATAGTGAAATGTCAAGTCTCGCCTGTGAGTTATTTCGGCCATTTTTTGGCGATCGCCTGTTGCAAATCAACAATTAGGGGTAATTTAATGTTTGCAGGTCGATGCAATTACATTGTCAAGGATAATGGGAAGTCTCACCTGGGAGTTATTTCGTCCGTTTTTTGGCGATCATTCAGCACCCAGGAGTCAGAATTCAGAATTTATAAGGAGTTTAGTCTGATTTGGATATCCATTAATTAAATATCTCTCTGATTCTTTAACTATTCTGACTTCTGTTAGCGGATAGCTAAGGTTTAGCCCATTCTGCCTCCTTAATTCTTATATATTATCGTCCATTCTGATTGAAGTATCACTTATCAATTTGGAGATATATCAATGAATAAAAAACCTCATGAACAGAGCAATTCTGAGGGTAGGCAAGAACTTCAGGATAATGAAGAATCTTTCCGACTTCAACAAGACATCTCCAAAAAAGAATGTAGAGACGCGTTAGCGAAGCGGGACGAAGTACAATTTCGCGTCTCTACAAGGGTTCTGAATAACGCATATTTAATTTCTGGAGATGTCTACAAGAAGAGAGAGGACTGGAAACAGGCAAACGTAGCGCTACGTTTACCTGTTTAACATTCATTACCAAGATGTGTGTACACTAAGTTGATACTAATGTAGCTCTGTGAATCCCTACATCTATCCCAACTGATTTGAGATCGCACTAACATCAACGGCTAACTTCTTGCCCAACTTGAGCAACTGAAGACACTGATTATCTCCTTCATTGCCAACGCTAGTAATACACACCGGCGCTATTTGACTGTGCAGACAACTAAAATAGAGTTCCTGCGATCGCTGTAGGGAAACATCAATATTTAGTTGATCCCCGACATCAATCAATCGCTCCAATAGTTGGATATCTGCATTAAAGCTACCATTGGCATCGTACAACAATTGCCAGAGCGATCGCGCAATTAACTGTTCTAACATCTGCTTACCATCGGGAATATTTAGCCGACAACGCAGATGTTTTGCTTCAGTCGCGATCGCCTCCAATTCTAAGATGTGACTCCAACTCTTGTGGGGATCGGCAATATCTTGCTCCAGCGATCGCAATGTCATCAGACAGCGATGCCCTAAAGCAATATCGGCTGCTACCTGCAACTCTTGTGGTACTGCGATTTCATCTCGATGAAACGCCATCAGCACCCCATAATTATCACGATATGCTTGGGTATACAACTGCCCTAAACGTGTCAGTGTTTCCTGACTAAGCAGCCCCATAATCCGGTGGCGTTCTTCAGCAAATAGATTCTGTAAACTGAAAGCTTCTTCGCCAAATAGCTGTGTCATCGCCAAAATAGTATGGGCCGCACTAGCTTGTTTTAGTGCCCCAAACAGCTTTTCTTTTAACTGGCTGTAGTCACGCCGCCCAGTAAATTGTTGAATGCAGCAGTGGAAATCCCAGCCTCCTAAATGGAGAACTGCAAATACCAAATGCTCACTTTCCCAAGTAATCTCTGATACCAGCTTTAAATTTCCTACAGCCAGAGTTAGCGATCCCATCCGTTGCAGTTGGTAGTCTAGCTCATTCGCAGCGTAGCAATAAACTTTTTTGTGGTAACGCTGAGACTGTTTGTCAGCCACATCTTTTCTAGGCAAAGAATTGTGCGTCTGTGCTGGTTTCTGATTAGTAAATAGGGAAGTAATGGCGTAATGGGCTGCTACTTGCTTAAAGCCAAGTTGGGCAGTTAACACGAGTTGCCGATAAATTTCTGCACCGTGTTTGAACTGATCCACATTACTAGGGGCTAAACCAAGACGCTTCACAAAGCCTTTTTCTAACTGCACACCAGCCACATCCCCTGCCAATTCCAAAGCACGGGCGGCATAGCGCAGAATTTGCGTCCCCTCTGGACGGGAAATTTCTTCAAAAAACCAACCGCAACTTGTGAACATTAACAAAGCGTGACGCTGCATTTCCAATAGGCGCAGAGCGTCTACTTGTTCGGCTGCTGTTAGTTTGTGGGTTTGATGACGGGCTAAGAAACGGTTGACATTTGCAGCAGAGCGATCGCGCATTACTTGGATATATTCATCCCGTGTTTGCCAGGGATCACGAAATAACTGTCTACCATGTTCCTGATACACATCAGTTAGCTGATCTCGCAGCCAATTTAGAGCATCCCGCAAGGGACGACGCCATTTCTGATGCCAAACACCACCTTCCCCACCGCAACCACAGTCATCTTCCCATCTGCCGACACCGTGGGCGCAACTCCAGGCTGTGACAGACTTTAATTCCACTTCCCAACTGGGAGAATTTAAGCTCAGGTAGTGGGCAAAGTTCGTTACTGTCCAACCCTGTTGAGGAAACTCTTTAGTAAAGGCGTAGGCTAAAGTTTTCTCTGTTCCCTTCTTGTGATGTCCAAAGGTTTCCCCATCCGTCGCCACAGAAATCAACTGTGCCAGACGATGATCCCCACGCACTGCTGAACCGATACGTCCAGCAAAGTGACTGGAGTTATAAACCACATCACTAAAACCCATATCCCGCGATATCGGGCCATCGTAGAAGAAAATATCAATGTAAGGGGGGGAGTGGGGAGTGGGGAGTGGGGAGTGGTTACTATCTCCCAATTCCCTACTGCCTTCCTTGATCGCACTCAGAGGTGAAGATGAAGTATCGAGTGTGGGCTTCAAATAACAACGATAGGGACGGGTAGAATCAATCTGACTACCGCCGACTTCGATCCATTCAGGATGGGGATGATCTGGAGTGGGGAGGGGACGGCAACGCAATGCTTGAGATGGTGCAAGGACAATGAAGCGAATACCCTCAGCAACAAGAGCTTCTAGGGTGGCGTAGTCTACAGCAGTTTCCGCTAACCACATCCCTTCGGGATCACGCCCAAAGCGGGAGCGGAAGTCTTCTTTACCCCAGCGAATTTGGGTATATTTGTCGCGTTCATTCGCCAGAGGCATGATGATGTGATTGTATACTTGCGCGATCGCATTACCGTGACCATATAAGCGATCGCTACTCTTGGCATCCGCCTCTAAAATTCGCTGATAAACCTCCACATCGTAGCGTTCTAGCCACGACATCAGCGTTGGCCCGATATTAAAACTGAAATACTCGTAATTATTGACGATCCCCACCACTTCACCTTGGTCATTTAAGACTCTGGCAAAGGCGTTTGGACGATAGCATTCCCAATGAATCCGCTCATTCCAATCATGGAAAGGTGCAGCGCTCGGTTGGCGTTCAATTGCGTCCAGATAAGGGTTTTCCCTTGGTGGCTGGTAAAAATGACCATGCACCGTCACATAAACACCATTAGCCTTTCTCAGGGGATCAGTCTCTTTGGTGTTATTGGGATCTGAATGTAATGTTAACGTTGAGCCAGAGCTAGCTGGCATTTCAGCAGCAGAAGTCATGTATATTTATCCAAAACAAAAAACTTGCAGTTGCACCGAAAAGATTGTGCGTAAACCTTTCTCCAATAGTTTGAACACAAAATCCGGTATAAACAACAACTATAAAATCCAACTAAATTTTCGACAAGGCGGTTTCATTTTAGTGGGAAATCTGCGTTATCGCACAGCCCTTTCCCTGAAGGCTTAAAATAATCAGCCATTGAACAAAGCCTCAGTTAGGGGTTTTTTCTTCTTCAGCGTCAATCAAAATTTTAATTGTCTTTTAATAATTAAACCCCATTTTTGATGTAAAATTCTGGCTCAAATTCATAGTTTTGCAACAAAAGATTACAATAACTCATCATATCGCAATTTTACTTTACACAACATTCGCAGCGGTAAACGGAAAACAGTACAATCTCTGAATTGTTCTATAGGCGGTTGAGAGTACCATATCGGAGTGCTGAGTGAAAGTAATTGTTAATTCAACACTCCAAATTTGAAACTTAGGATTGCTCGCTGTGAATGATACCCTCAACCCAAAACAACAAATGTCAACCAAAAACATTATTCTTTTTGCTTTACTACTGTTTATCCCGGTTTCTATAGCAGCTCACTTTCTGGAATGGGGAGAATTGATAGTTTTCATTACAGCTGGATTAGCAATTCTGCCCTTAGCAGCTTGGATGGGTACAGCCACAGAAGAAATTGCTGTTGTAGTGGGGCCATCATTAGGGGGCTTGTTAAACGCCACCTTTGGTAATGCAACAGAACTAATCATCGCCCTAGTAGCGCTGAATGCTGGGTTAATAGATGTCGTTAAAGCCAGTATCACAGGATCGATTATTAGCAACTTACTACTGGTGATGGGTTTTTCCATGCTTTTGGGAGGATTGCGCTACAAAGAACAGACATTTCAGCCAATTGTGGCGCGGGTGAATGCTGCTTCGATGAATTTGGCAGTGATTGCCATTTTGATGCCAACAGCGATGAATTATACCTCTCAAGGAATTAACGAAGAAACAGTGCAAAATCTTTCTATTGCTGTTGCTGTAGTGTTAATCCTGGTTTATGCCCTCACGCTGCTATTTTCGATGAAAACCCACTCTTATCTATATGATGTGGGTGTAGCGGAGACAGAAGAAGAGGAAACCCCTCATCCTAAACCAAATATGATGTTATGGGTTGGCGTACTGCTAGTATGCACCTTACTAGTGGCACTTGAGTCAGAAATGCTAGTAGATTCTCTGGAAGTAGCCACATCTCAGCTAGGTTTGACGGCGCTGTTTACAGGGGTAATTTTGGTTCCCATCGTCGGTAACGCGGCTGAACACGCCACAGCAGTCACCGTGGCGATGAAAGATAAGATGGATCTTTCCCTTTCGGTAGCTGTGGGATCGAGTATGCAGATTGCCCTATTTGTCGCGCCCGTGTTGGTAATAGCAGGGCGGATATTGGGTAAACCAATGGATTTAGATTTCAAACCCTTTGAATTAGTAGCTGTGGTTGTGTCAGTGTTGATTGCAAACAGCATTAGTTCTGATGGTAAATCCAATTGGCTCGAAGGCACTTTGTTATTAGCTGCCTATACAGTGTTGGGGTTCGCCTTCTACTTCCATCCAGTTATGGAAGGTATGGGGTAGTTTAGCAGTGCCGCAGCTACGCCTGTCGTAGAGATCACACTTGATGATTTTAGATTTTAGATTTTAGATTCTTTTGGTAATTGTTCCTCCACACGTTTAATCCAAAATTTAAAATTTAAAATCCAAAATCTGTTAATTACACCCTTTTGCCTGGGACAGGAGAAAATAAGAACATATAAGAGCGATCGCCTGTATGAGCTACTGCCTTAATCCCCATTGTCCCAAGCCGGAAAATCCTCATGATGTCAAGTTTTGCCGAACTTGCGGTTCTAAGTTACTCCTCAAAGAACGTTACCGTGCGATCAAACCAATCGGACAGGGTGGTTTTGGTAGAACTTTCTTAGCTGTGGATGAAGATAAACCCTCAAAACCACGCTGTGTAATTAAGCAATTTTATCCTCAATCCCAAGGCACTAGCACTCTTGCAAAAGCTGTAGAGTTATTTAACCAAGAAGCGGTGCAGTTAGATGAATTGGGTAAACATCCCCAAATTCCCGAACTCCTGGCATATTTTACCCAAGAAGACCGCCAGTATCTTGTACAAGAATTTATCGATGGGCAAAACTTAGCCCAGGAATTAGCACATAGGGGTGCTTTCAATGAAACGCAAATCCGGCAACTATTAAATGATTTATTGTTAGTTTTGCAATTTTGTCACGCCAAACACGTAATTCACCGCGATATCAAGCCAGAAAATATTATTTTACGTGAGAGCGATCGCAAACTAGTTTTAGTAGATTTTGGTGCTGCAAAATCTGCCACTGGCGCTGCCTTAAATCAAACTGGTACAAGTATTGGTAGCCCAGAATATGTAGCACCTGAGCAAATGAGAGGTAGGGCTGTTTTTGCCAGCGATATTTACAGCTTGGGTGCTACCTGTATTAATTTATTAACCCAGCGATCGCCCTTCGATTCTTATGATACTAACAACGATACTTGGGTTTGGCAGAAATACTTAAAAACCCCTGTTAGTAATCAGTTGAGTCACATTCTCAACAAAATGCTAGAAAGCATTCCCGTTCGGCGTTATCAAACAGTAGATGAAGTTCTTAAAGACTTAAATCCACATTCGCAAGTAGCAGCCACACCAGCCATAAAGCCAAAGCCTATCTCTCAATCACCACCCAATTCGCCACCCGCTTTTGTATCGCCATCTCCTAGTCAAATCGATCTAGAATTAGAGGAAATGAAAACCCAATTTTTGGGTGGCAACAAACCTCAACCAAATAAAATACAACCACCAATTTCCACATCTCAGCCGACGAGTAAAAACGAAATAGATCAAGAATTAGAAGAATTAAAAGCCAAATATCTTGGTAATAATAATCCTTAAAATCAATAAACAGTAGAGAATTGCTATTATCCCCCTCTCTTCCTCTGCGTTCTCTGCGCCTCTGCGGTTCGTTAAAAAAGTGGCTCTGAAACTCAGAGCCACTACTAAATCTGTATTTTGAAACTGACTAACCTTTCACAATATTCTGATACAGATGTGCAAAAGCTTACTTACCAGCTTCAGCAATAGGAACCCATTCAGTATGGAAACTTCCGGGCTTGTCAAGACGCAGATAGGTATGTGCGCCAAAGTAGTCGCGTTGTGCTTGAGTTAGGTTTTGAGGCAAGCGATCGCGGCGATAGCTGTCAAAATAATCCAAGGATGCGCTAAATGCGGGTACTGGAATTCCCAGTGTTGCAGCTGTTGCAATCACTTCCCGCCAAGCAGTCTGTCTGTCGAGAATTGTCTGCTTAAATTCGGGAGCTAACAGCAAGTTAGGCAAAGCGGGATTTTCGCTAAAAGCCTTCTTAATCTTATTCAAAAAGCGAGCGCGAATAATACAACCACCTTTCCAAATCCGCGCCATTTCGCCCAGATCCAAATTCCAGTTATATGTTTTTGAAGCTGTGGATAGCAACGCCATCCCTTGAGCATAAGAACAGATTTTTGAGCAATAGAGAGCATCACGGACTTTGTTGATAAAGTCCTTAGTTTGCCCGTCATACTTGCCACTGGGGCCTGTAAGAACTTTAGATGCTGCAACCCGCTCATCTTTAATCGAAGATATAATCCGGGCATTAACTGCTGCTGTAATTGTAGGAATAGCAACTCCCAATTCCAATGCAGTTTGTACAGTCCAGCGTCCAGTTCCCTTTTGACCTGCTGCGTCAACAATCAAATCCACCAGGGGTTTTTTTGTTTCTGGGTCAATATATGGGAAGATATTCTTCGTAATCTCAATCAAAAATGAATCGAGTTCATCGGTGGTGTTCCATTCAGCAAACACCTCATGCAGCTGATTATGGTCTAATCCAGCGACATTTTTCAGCAAGTCGTAGGCTTCAGCAATTAGCTGCATATCGCCGTACTCAATGCCATTGTGTACCATTTTGACATAGTGGCCAGAACCACCAGGGCCAATGTAGGTTACACAGGGGCCATCATCGACTTGGGCAGCAATTTTGTTGAAAATTGGTGATAGAAACTCGTAAGAGCTTGTTGTACCTCCAGGCATCAGAGATGGGCCATTTAGTGCCCCTTCTTCACCGCCACTGACACCCATACCAAGATACCGAAGCCCTGCGGGTTCTAATTCCTGAGTGCGTCGTTCCGTATCTTCAAACCAAGAGTTGCCACCGTCGATAATGATATCGCCTTCCTCTAACAAGGGTTTGAGTTGAGCAATCACCGCATCCACTGGCTTACCAGCTTGTACCATTACTAGAATTTTGCGGGGACGTTCCAATAAGGCAACGAATTCTTCCAAGGTAAAGGCGGCTTTGACGTTCCGTCCTGTAGCACGCTGCGCCATAAACGCATCCGTTTTTTCTCGGGAGCGGTTGTAAACTGCAATTGGGAAGCCATTGCGCTCTACGTTTAGAGCGATGTTCTCACCCATAACGGCTAATCCAATCACACCAAAGCTTTGTAGTGTCATAAAAAATTTCTGGCTAACTCTTGCAGATCCTTTTACTTTAAGGGTAGTCCGATATTTTCCGTTCTCCCCTAAAGAAGACCTTAAGACTTGAATAAAGGGCAAAAATCCATAACTAACACGCCTAATTAATTTTAAATTGTATCTAAATCAACAATTGACTGGCAAAATTTGCAAAATTGAAATAGTCAAAGGACGCAGTAAGGAGTAACCAAAATAATGCTGGCATTTGTCCTAGCTTTGGTGGTCGGTATTGGTAGTTTAGCCATTTACATAGCAGCTTTCTTTTTTCCAGAAATCCACCGCAAGAATGACTTTATCTGGAGTGGCGTAGGATTATTCTACGCTTTAGTCTTATGGGTGTTTGCACCACGCATTACTGGAGGTTTGTTGCTGGGTCATGTGGCTAGTGTGGCTCTTTTGGTCTGGTTTGGCTGGCAAACTCTATCATTACGTCGCCAACTGACCCCCCAGGCACAACAAACCCAAGTACCCAGTGCTGAGACGGTAAAAACTGGCATTCAAGAACGGGTAAATAAGTTATCCCTTCAGGAACGGCTGGGCCAGTTGCAAAAAGGTCTAGGTAGTACCTTCAGTGGCGCGAAAGACAAAGTGCAGCAGACTGTGAGCAAAAAGACACCCACAACCCCCAAACCTGAAGATATTACTTCTGTACTGTCAGAGAAACCTACTATTGAGATTATTGACAAAACTATTGTCATACCAGAACCACCAGCAGAGGAGACAGTTACTACTGACACCGAAGCCAAAACCGAGAGTGTACCGGAAGCGACTCCACCACATCCTCCATCTCCTGAATTGGTGGAAGCAGCGCAACCAGATTTTGAAATTGAGGATAAGCAACCGATTCCCGTAGAAGAAATTGCGCCGGATGCGGTACTCGCTCCCCCGGCGGAAGCACCACCTGAAGAAATACCGCCTAATCAAGTTAGTTAAATACAGTGAAAACAGTGAAACCCAACGTTAACCTAATATAATGTTGGGTTTCACTATTTCCATCAGGCTATTTTAGGACTAATTTCAAAAAAATTATGAACATCCAGCTTAAAGCAGAATACGAGCAATTTATACAAACCCGAATTGCTACAGGTAGATATGAAAATGCTGAAGATGTGATTACTAAAGCATTAAAACTGCTGGAAGAATGGGAAAATGGTTATCAGGAATGGGAAGAAGAAACTCAGAAAAAAATAGCTGTTGGGCTTGCTTCTATTGAACGTGGAGACGTAATAGATGGTGAAGTGGTGATGGCGCGACTGTCAGAAAAATTACGCAAAGCGCGTGAGACTCAAGGATAATTTCTATAAAAGTTAACCTGTATATTTTATTTTTTGCAGCGATCGCAGTCTCATCAGAATATATAAAAGTATATAGCGATCGCAATATCAGAAAAAGCTTCGCCTTCTATGCTATGAGCGATCGCACTTTTGAAAGTACAATTAGGGCTATTTTGGGCTGTGTCTAACAAGATTCCCAACTTCTTTGCAGAAGCTAGGAATCTAAGCCTTTCAGAATAGAAGGCGATCGCACTACCATTAGACGAAAAACCTTAATTTCTAGTCCATTAGCATAATCTTCAACAGACAAAGTTATTCAACTCTGGCGCGGAGAGCAGGAGATGGAAAGAGACTTCCAAATCCAACTTGTCGCTCGTTTAAGGATTCTAGAGCATCGTTCCAAAGACTTTCATAATAAAAGAAAGTTACGCCTAGACCGCGTTCTTGGGCAGCCCGCACTTGAGACTTAATTTGCTGCATAGGAACTGGATTATTTCGTAACCCAGTCATAATCCCAATTCCAGTTGGAATTATTTTTTGGGCTTCTTGAATTTCTGAGCGAGAAATATTAGCCACAAAACTTTGCAGATTCGGACGATAAACTTGCACAATTAACTCATCTACAATATTTTGCCGTATCCAACTCAGCCAGTCTTGCAGGTGAAATTTGTAAGCAAAATCATAGTAATTAGGAGAAACGGAGAAAATCGCCTGGGGTTTTCTCTGCTTCACGGCTTTGTTAAGTTGTACCATGAACGCTGTAATTTTATCTGCCCGCCACTTTACCCATGCCGCATCTTGAGAATTTTTTGGGGGAGCATTCTTGGTTTCTTTGGTGTACAAAGCAACTGTATATTGGTCGTAGCCAAATTCTTCGGGTAAACTCATGTGATCATCAAACTGAATACCATCGGCATTATATTGAGTGACAGTTTCTAGCACGAGGTTGGTGATGAACTGTTGTACTTGCGGAAGGAACGGATTCAGCCACATAACTTCACCAGCCGCACTGATAGAAGTTTGGCTACCATCCCGCTTTTGTGTGAACCAATCAGGATAATTCAGTGCTAGTTCTGACGTTGGGGGAGCCATGAAACCAAATTCAAACCAGGGAATCACTAGCAATCCTTTGCGATGGGCTTGGTTAATCAGGTCGGCAAGAATATCATGTCCTTCTGAACCTTTATAGACAAAAGGTTGAATACCTGCACGTTGTGCGATCGCACTGGGATACATCACATAACCAGAATTCCACACTACAGGATAAATTGTGTTAAAGTTCAGCCGTCGTAATTGATTTACCGCATCCTGGACTTTGGAACGATCCTTGAGAGTGTCAAAATCATTGGTGGTCATCCAAACCCCGCGAATTTCTTGACGGGGTATCTGTGCGATGGCACTGAAGCCCCCACCTTCGGTAATCGCAGGAGTGAAACTGTCCACCAACAATACTGTAAAAAAGGATATTAAAATGAGAATCGGAAAAAGATACTTAAGTAGTCGCCGCCAACTTTGAATAATAAAAAGTGATTTCATAAATTTGAATGGTGCATTAGCTACCCACACACGCCATTGCTCGCTTTTACGATTGAATCTACTAACCATATAGTCTACAAGTATTTATGCTTAGTACAGGATTGATGAGTTGGTAGTTGTTCGTTCCCTGCTTATGGAACTTTTGCACCAGAAAAACTAAAGCAGACAATATTAAGATAGTTGACGCAGCTAGTAAGCATTTGTGCCCAATAGATATTGGTATGAGGAATAGGGAATGGGGAATGGTGAATGGTGAATGGGAAATGGTGAATGGGAAATGGTGAATGGGGAGGGCAAGAATTTCTTCGTTAGCTTCCCCTGCCTCCCCTGCCCCTCTTCCCCCTTCCCCCCGATCTTCACACTCCCCCACACCCCACCTGTGTCACAATAGAGAACTGTAATAAGAAAAATATTGTTAAGGTAATTTAGTGAGTCCAACTGCTCAATCCACGGCAAGTGCGCGTCGCGTGGTATTTCCTTTTACGGCAATTGTGGGCCAGGAAGAAATGAAACTGGCGCTCTTATTGAACGTGATTGACCCCAAAATTGGTGGTGTAATGATCATGGGCGATCGCGGTACCGGTAAATCCACAACTATCCGGGCGCTGGCGGATCTGCTGCCAGAAATTTCTGTGGTTGCCAATGACCCTTTCAGTAGCGATCCTAGCGACCCCGACTTGATGAGTGATGAAGTCCGCCAACTCTTAGAACAAGGGGCGGAAATTCCTATAGCTCATAAAAAAGTCCAAATGGTAGACCTGCCGCTAGGAGCTACAGAAGACCGAGTTTGTGGCACAATCGACATTGAGAAAGCTTTATCTGAAGGTGTCAAAGCCTTTGAACCAGGACTGCTGGCAAAGGCTAACCGTGGCATTCTCTATGTGGATGAAGTCAACTTACTAGATGACCACCTCGTAGATGTGCTACTAGATTCCGCCGCGAGTGGATGGAACACTGTAGAACGCGAAGGTATTTCAATCCGTCACCCAGCGCGTTTTGTTCTTGTGGGTTCTGGAAACCCAGAAGAAGGCGAACTACGCCCGCAACTGCTCGATCGCTTTGGGATGCACGCAGAAATTCACACCGTAAAAGAACCAGCCTTGCGGGTGCAAATCGTGGAACAACGGGCGGATTTTGACCAAAATCCTCCAGTCTTTCTCGAAAGCTACAAACCCCAGCAAGAAGCATTACAACAGCAAATTGTTAATGCTCAACAGCTTTTGCCAGAAGTGAAACTTGACTATGAACTGCGGGTAAAAATTTCGGAAGTTTGTTCTGAATTGGATGTAGATGGTTTGCGGGGTGACATTGTTAGTAACCGCGCCGCGAAAGCCTTAACAGCTTATGAAGGACGCACTGAAGTTACAGTTGATGATATCTGCCGTGTGATTACCCTATGCTTGCGTCACAGACTACGGAAAGACCCCTTAGAATCGATTGATTCTGGCTACAAAGTCGCCAAAGTTTTTAGCCGCGTCTTTGGCGTAGAATTGCCAGAAAGTGATGCTGCACAAAAAAACGGCACAGGTCAAAAGTTAGGGGCTAGAAGTTAATCGATCTTGGATTTTAGATTTTGGATTTTTTCTTCAATCCAAAATCGAAAATTCAAAATCTAAAATTTGCAGAGTCTAACTTAGCACGGGCTAAAGTCCCCGCTACCGCTAATAATATTCAACACTGACTATGAGATTTTGGTCTTTTTGGTTCAACAGCTTTGTTTTATCTAGCCAATACAACCCGCCCAGGTTTGTAGAATTATTGATGCTTTTATTAGCGATCGCTATGCTGGCAATAGCCAGTATTTTACCGGACATACCCTATTTAATCTTAGGCTTGAGCCTAGTAGTTGGGGCATCTATTTCTATTTTAGTGCGGGAAGCGATCGCGCCCTCACCCCAAGCGCGAATTACCCAACTAACAGCATCGTTATTGTTGATCATCAGCCTCTATGGGTTTGCTGACTTAATGTACAGTATTTAATCGGGAATGGGGAATGGGGAAGAAACTTAATTAACAATGCCCCATGCCCAATGCCCAATCACCAATTCTGCATTTCTACCAATTCCATACACAATTTATTAATTTCCTCTAAATCAGGTTTGTGAGGGAGAGTAGATTGTTCGTAAACAACCTCCATTTCAGCGACTAAATCTTCTGCTATTTTCATCACTTGCTCATAAGAATACTCACCCTTCAAAATAGCTCTTAAATCTTCAACATCACCAGCTATTCTTCTATCTACAATCACTTCACCTTGACGCAATATTTCTACTCCACTGCGTAATAATCTAATGCAGTGCATCCCATGTTTGAGGTCAAAACCCGACTTTCTTTCCATTTCTGCTCTAGCCGGATTTCTATTTTCCTGCCAAGATAAATAAGCCTTCCATTCTCTTAAAGCTATTTGATAATTTTGGCTTTTTTGAAGCAGGCGGATAAAATCTTTACGGCTATTGGTTAAATTTTGAGTATATTCTAAAGTTTCATCGGGTAAAGTATATTGTTTTAACACTCCTTTAAAATCAATATCTGCCGTCAGTAATTGATATAATTGTTCCGCTTCTTCTAAAAACTCAATCCGTTCTCTAATTAAGTTATAAAGATACTCCAGAAAAGCATTTAGCTCATCTTTGCTGAGGGGGGCTTCGTCTTCTATAGCAAAATCAGATGGTATTGGCTTTTTTTGTGGTGGCTTTAACAACCATTTACGATGAGTTTCCATCTTTTTGATTTGAGCAAAGGCATAACCAGTGTAAGTATGTTTTACCTTCTTGCTCAAAAATAGCTGCTTATGATTAATTAAATGCTGTCCGACTGCGCTTACAAAAGGATAGTTATTTAACCAGAGCAATTCTAAAACATTGGGATTCGCGCCGGCTAATAACAAGAGGATTTTTCTTAATTCATATATAACTGTGTCTTTGTTGCCATCCAGGAATGAAAATATTCCTGGTTCATCCCAACCAGTATCTTTTTGTTCTATACGATCAAATCCCAAGTAGTACCTTTTGGGCGCGATAAATACTCCCCGATAATCAAAGTCTGAATCAGGACGATTTAAACCATAGCCGTGGCTACCTGCTAAACCAATTAAAATAGTTCTTTGCTCAACTTCTATTCTTTCCATATCACCTGATTAAAATATAGCCATCCTAACTCACGAGTTAGGCAGGTGGGGAGATGGAGAGTAGAGAAAAGATTTTTAACTCTCTTCAGAGATTGAATATATACTCCCATAGCAGAAAGACAGCCAAGAATGGGTACATAATAGCCTTACTTAATCATTCGTGAACAACAAGATCTCCGACTTCTTGGAGAAGTCGGGGATCTGAGCCTTGCGTTTCACAGAAATGCCCCTAAAGGAGATGATGCAACGGTATCCCCTTGAGGAGCAAAACTTGTCAATTAAGTTGTTCCTATACTTTCAGTTTTCTGGAATAGGAATTATCTAGGATTAAGATGCCGTCTAGTTCCCCATCCTGGATTGACAATGGCGGCTAAATCTTCTTCTGATAACTTGTTGATTTCATTTTCCAGTTCATCAGTTGTGAAGTCATAACCACGCTCTTTAGCAATCTTAATGAAAGCTTGTGGATCAGCTGTTGCTTTAAGCTTTTGCTGCAATGCTTGATCTTTTTTTACGGCTTGAAAAAGTCGGGTAGCATTTTGCTGTGTCATGACAAATCCATCTCCTGTTTTAAATATCAGGTTTGAATGTAGGAATTTGATTTTTTCGATTCCCTAAATTCTGTAAACAACTATTAGATTAAGCGTGTGATTTTAATCTTAAAACAAATAAGAGAAATATGTGGATTTTGACAAAAAACTATAAGTTTGAGTCTAAAATATTTCTATTAGTTTGTAAAAATCATTCCTCAGATGGAAGCAGTATTTAAATAAAAAGCATCGATTCGGATTTTTGGGTAAGCGATCGCCATCACGAAATTTTGGCAAATAGAAGCTTGACTTAGCACCTGTGAATAAAATACTATATTAGATTGTCTGTCTAATTCCTGCTCGGATCAGGTAGACATATTACAAAAGCTGGCAAAAACCTCTCTACAGGAGATAAAAACCAGCTACCTGTACGGCAACCTCAAGGACAATTCCATGACCTACGCGATTATTGAAACTGGCGGCAAACAAATACGAGTAGAGCCAGGGCGGTTTTATGACATTGAACTGCTTCCCACCGAACCAGATGAAAAAGTTACAATAGACTCCGTATTACTCGTGCAGCACGATGGCGCAGTCAGCATTGGACAGCCACTAGTGACAGGTGCAACTGTAGAAGGGACTGTAATGCGACATTACAGAGGTCGTAAAGTCTTGGTATACAAGATGAAGCCGAAAAAGAAAACCCGCAAAAAACGGGGGCATCGTCAGGAAATTACCAGACTTATGATTGACTCCATCACCCTTAACGGTGAAGTATTTGTTGCCCAAGGAGAAGCGGAGAAGGAAACCCCCATTTTAGATGAGACTTCTGCTGAAGAAGTTGAAACCGCTGCTGAATAATAAAAAGAAGTAGATACAGATACATAAGAGGAAATCATGGCTCATAAGAAAGGAACGGGTAGTACACGCAACGGTCGTGATTCTAACGCCCAACGTCTGGGTGTCAAGCGTTATGGCGGTCAAGTTGTGCGTGCAGGAAACATTCTCGTGCGTCAGCGCGGCACCAAATTTCACCCTGGTAACAACGTCGGTATTGGTAGCGATGACACTCTGTTTGCCTTAATCGACGGTGTTGTAATGTTTGAGAGAAAGGGCAAAACCCGTAAAAAAGTTAGTGTTTATTTACCTATAACTGCTGTTTCAACAGCCCCTGCTGAAGCAGTAGCAAGTTAGAGTTTTAGGGTGGGCACTATTTACCCACCCTAATCGCTAGTTAGCGCTGGTATGATGGTCAGATTTGCAATAAATATTATAAAAGTCGCTTTTTTCCTCTGTTGTCCATAGATTAGTATCAGGATTATCAAAGCGCAGATATTCTTCAATAACAAAATATTACTCTAGAAAATTGGGTTGCGTAGCTTGCTGCCGTAGGCACCGCATATCAAGGCTTAAGCACCAATTTCTTTGTATGTTCCAAAGTTCAGGATAGCCAGCCAGAGATAGGTTTGTTCTGAAACTCTTAGATAGGACTTACGCAATCACTCTCTCAGACTTCTATCTAGTTTATACTGCTATCATTCCAGTGCTACTGCTGTCAATCTTAAGTGGTCTGGCGATGTACAAACCTGCCCAACTGCATTGGATTTTGGGGCTGTTTGGTAGTTGGCAAACTCTAAGCACTGTTCACTTTATAACTGTTCCCACAGTCATACTGTTTAAAATTGCTCATTCCTTACTTGCCCTGAAGGTAGGAAGCATCCGTCTAGTTAAGTCTATGTTTCTGTAGAGGTAATATGAGTCTGATTCTTCCCAAACGCACCTTATCCCGTCGCCAATTACTGCAACTATCTGGAATTTCAGGGGTAGGTTTTCTTTTAGGTGGCTGTGGGACAAATTTGTTCTCAGATAATCTGCGGCAAATATCTGAGCCATTAAACCAACGTCTAGAAGCACTACTGTTAAGTCAGAAAGCAGTTCCAGAATTTCCTGTTAGTGCCATAGAAGCAGACAAATTGTTAATCAATTCCTTTGACTTCACGCCGCAAATTGATCCGGCGCAGTTTCGCCTGAAGATTGATGGCGAGGTTAGTAACCCGATGCAATTGAGTATGGGGGATATTGAAAAACTTCCCTTGACTTCAATGGTAATTCGCCATGTCTGTGTTGAAGGCTGGGCTGCGATCGTTCAATGGGGAGGCGTGCGATTGCGAGACTTAGTAGCGCTGGTACAGCCGAAGTCAAATGTCCGTTATGTCTACTTTAAATCTGCTGATGGCTACTATGAAAGCTGGGATCTTGCCTCTGCTGTACATCCCCAAACCTTGATGGCTTATCAAAAGAATGGACAACCATTATCAGTTGATAATGGTGCGCCTATGCGTCTAGCATCCCCAATTAAACTGGGCTATAAGCAAAGCAAGTGGGTGACTCAAATTACATTCGTCAGCAATTTGTTACCTCTTAAAGGCTATTGGGAGGATCAGGGCTATGAGTGGTTTGCAGGGCTATAGTTAGCGAAACAGTGCCGAGTAAAGAAGTGGGAATTTGAGATTGTCACGGTGCGATAATCGCTTTCATCCTCACTTTCCGAATTTGATAGTGAGTTTTTCCCGTAGGAACTAGCATCATTGATTATGTGCTTTCAAAATAGCACCAAGACAAATCGGCTCAATCCCAATAAGAAACCCCCTCTGCTTGCGTCATAGTAAAGTGATTACAAGCAAGAGGGGTTTCATTTTTTATTTTTGTATAGGCAGATTTTAAAGATAATGCTGGCAAAAAACCAGTTTCTCTGATGTTGTGTTTATTTTCACCTGCCTACTCTGTTCAGCCTATTTCCAATCGGGAATTTCGGCATCTTCTCCACCAATCCCGATTCCAGTGTTAAATATTTCGGCATCAGTGAGATTTAGATCGTTCATTGATGCTTTATACACATTAGAATCGTGAATCGTAGCGCGGGTAAAATTTACTCCGTTAAGATTGGTTTGCTTCAAATTAACATTGCTTACATAAGCTGATGTTAGGTTAGCACCTGCCAAATTAGCACCTGTTAAGTCAGCACCTTCAAGGTTAGCCCCTACAAGGTTTGCTCCTTCGAGCTTCGAGCCTCTTAAGTCAGCACCAATTAAATGAGCGCCACTGAGGTTAGCTCCCGACAAATTACAGTGGGTACATTCCCCTGTTGAAAGCAGCTTTTGTAAATCCTGCGGATTTTCGGCTCTAACCGAGCTAGCGAAAAATAGGGGAGTTGCTAAGGCCATGGCCGCTAATAGCTGGAGTTTCATATATTTTCCCCCTTAATAATCAAGTTGCGTCCGTTCTGTCCCTCACAACTCTATTATCTCACTAAACTTTGTGAGGTCAATGTATACTATGCGTTAATAAGTTGGTTAAGATATGAACTTGCTATAATAGCGAGATAAAAAATTCGATATACCCTATTTTCTGGTCGATTTTTACCCAATAAACCCTAAAAAGCTGCCAGTGTTAAATCTCTGTTAAATCTTTTTAAAGGCTTGCACTGCTTGGCATAATTTGGCAGTTTTATAGGTATTTATACTTTGTCGATTGATCTGATCGTAAATTCTCAAATTAGGTTAGGTCTATTAGAAATTCTTGCATATACTGATTGACCAATTCAGGCTGTTCTTGCTGCACCCAATGACCACAATTAGGAATGTACTTGATTTGAAAATTTCGGACATAAGCTGCGGTGTCATAGGTTAGTTCCTTGCCAAGTGCAGTGTCATTTTCTCCCCAAATCATCAGTGTTGGCACTTCCAAAACGCCCCAACTTGGATTTAGCATTCTCTGCTGAAAAATATTGCGGTAATAGTTCAACATTGCTGTCAGGGCACCGCGTTTTGCCGCAGCATTTTTATATGCGTCAATATCGGCTTGGGTGAAAGCACTCTTGTTGACTGCTGTACCTTTAAAAGCTGTTTCAATAGCTTGGTAGTCGGAAGATTGTAAAAGTAATTCTGGTATCCACGGTAGTTGAAAGAGAAATATATAGTTGCTACGTAGCAACTGTTGGGTAGTGCGTAAGCCTTGGGCAAATTTGGCAGGATGAGGCAGGTTAAGAATAATTAATTGTTCTAACATTTCGGGGTGAGTGTATGCAAAATTCCAAGCGATCGCACCTCCCCAATCATGTCCAACTAAAACACACTTTTGGTATCCTAATCCTTTAATTACTCCTTCAACATCTTTGATAAATTCATCCATGACATAAGCTGATTGCTCATTTGGTTTATCACTATCGTTGTAACCACGCAAGTCAAGGGCAACTACTTTGAAATTTTGGGCAAATTCTGGTATTTGATGCCGCCAAGAGTACCAAAACTCAGGAAATCCATGCAACATCAACATTAATGGCCCTTCACCTTGGGTAACGTAGTGTAGTTTTACCCCATTGGTAATTATATATTCGTGTTTCCAAGAAGTTTCTATTAGAGACATAATTAATCAAAACTCAGGATTAAAAAATACTAAATAATAATACTGTACTTAATACATATAATATTATTTTGAGAAGTCTCACATCTATTAAAAGATAGTATTACAATAGTGATTTTTTGCAAAAACATTAGACAATTTGCCCTGGGATAGATGCGAATGTTGGGTAAATCTTGGTAAAGGATAGATATAATAATTCTTCCCAAATACCATGACACAACAGTTGACAAACCATGCTTCCTTATGGGTTGAGCGACTGGGACGATTTGGCTATGTTTCCAAGGGAGTAGTTTACGGTATAGTTGGACTACTGGCAGCACAGGCGGCTTTTGGCAACGGTGGTAAAACAACTGATACCCAAGGCGCTCTCCAAACAATCGTTAACCAGCCATTTGGTAAATTTTTGCTGGCTTTAGTTGCAATCGGCTTGATCGGATACGTAATCTGGCGTTTTGTACAGGCAATTAAAGACCCAGAAAATAAAGGTAATGATGCCAAGGGTTTGGCAGTGCGAATTGGTTACGCAGTTAATGGCTTGATTTATGCAAGTTTAGCCTTAAGTGCGGTGAAAATCGTTACGGGTACAGGCAGCGCTAAAAATAGTAGTGATTCTACTGAAGATTCGACAGCACGTTTGCTTTCTCAACCCTTTGGTGAATGGTTAGTTGGAACTGCGGGGGTATTTGTAATTGCTCTAGGCTTCTATCAGTTTTATCAAGCTTTTAGTGGCAAATTTCGTAAAGAACTCAATTTAACTGAGTTAAGCAACACACAAGCCCAATGGGTAATGAGGATTTCCAGATTTGGTTTAGCGGCACGAGGTATAGTATTTTGTATTATTGGTTGGTTTTTAATTGAAGCTGCAAGGCAATCTAACGCCGCTACCGCCGAAGGTTTAGATGAGGTATTACAGACGCTAGCACAACAGCCTTATGGAGCATGGCTTTTGGGTATTGTGGCGTTAGGTTTGGTTGCCTATGCCATTTACACAATAATACAGGCGCGGTATCGTCGGCTAGTCAATGTTTAGAGGGAGCATCTCACCTTTGCAAATATACCAGGCGATTAGAAATCGCGGCTACACAAACGAAGTCCGCCTACGCGGACTCAAAGGATTTGAAACCCACGGAGGTGGGTTTTGTCTGTATAGCCGCGAATTCCATTCGCTAGGGCAAACGTGTTTTTACACTCATTGAGATGCTCCCATGTTTAGATAGTGCAGTGCCAAAAATTGCAATTTATAGAAATGGCAATAATAGAAACCCGTGGTATTTGGCTGACTACTACTGATAGTAAAGTTCTCAGGTCAAAGGAACGTATTGCTGAGGCGATGGATTTGCTTGCTGAGACGGGATTTAATGTGGTGTTTCCCGTTGTTTGGAATAAGGCGGTAACTCTGTATCCTAGTCAAACAATGCAAGAGATATTTGGAGTCGAAATTGACCCGATGTCTGTAGGTCGTGACCCTTTAGAAGAAGTGGTGGTGGAGGCGCAGCGAGTTGGGTTAAAAGTAATTCCTTGGTTTGAATACGGTTTTGCCAGTTCCTACAATTTGAATGGTGGTGTACTTTTACAAAAAAAACCGGAATGGGCTGCGCGCGATTGTAACGGCAATTTACTAAAGAAAAACGGCTTTGAGTGGTTGAATGCACTGGACTCACAGGTACAGGAATTCTTGTTAAACTTGGTGCTGGAAGTTGTAAATAATTATGATGTGGATGGTGTTCAAGGAGACGATCGCTTGCCAGCATTCCCCTGTGAAGGTGGCTATGATGAGGGAACTGTCAGCCGCTATCGCCAAGAATTCGATCGCAATCCGCCACAGAACTCCAAGGATAGACAATGGTTACAGTGGCGTGCAGATATTCTGACTGAGTTTTTAGCGCGTCTCTACGGGGAGGTGAAAGCGGTGAATCCTAATTTGCTGGTAGCGATCGCACCCAATATCCATGATTGGGCATTTCAGGAATATCTGCAAGACTCACCCGCATGGCTGAAGCGGGGAATAGTCGATATGATTCAGCCGCAGATTTATCGCCGTGACTTTAGGAGTTACGCTGCGATCGCTGATAGACTAGTAAACCATCAGTTCACAGATGCGACACTGCCGAAGTTAGCACCGGGAATACTGATGAAGCTTGGCAGTTATTGTATTAGTCCAGAATATTTGGTGCAAGCAATTGAATACAATCGTCAACTTAGGATTCAAGGAGAGGTATTCTTTTTTTACGAAGGTTTGCGCGAAAATAACAATACCCTAGCTAAAGTTTTGCGAAATGGCCCTTATGCTAAGTCTGCATCATTTCCCACTCTGTCAGATTTGAGTGCGGGTAGCACGAGTAACAAGAGGACATCTTCTATTTGGCAACGGTTGTTAAAAAAGATTTTTTAAGGGAAAAGGCGCGTGGAATCTCAATTATCGGTGGAACGAGTCATTAAAACTCTAAAAGAGGATTTACCAACACTTTTTGAAAAAGATATTTCTTATGAAATTTATACAGACAATATCTACTTTAAAGACCCAGTAAATACATTCAAATACAAATTTAACTATCGGATTATATTTTGGACTTTGCGATTTCACGCTCGGCTATTTTTTACCCAAATTTACTTTGATGTACATGAGGTTTATCAGTCAGATGAAAACACAATTTTAGCAAAATGGACGGTGCGGGGAGTGTTACGCGTTCCTTGGAAAGCAGGTTTGCTTTTTAATGGCTATTCAACGTATAAACTCAACCAAGATAATTTGATATACGAGCATATAGACACCTGGGATCGAAAACCTGGGGAGATTTTACGGCAGTTTTGGCAAAGGGGAGGAAAGAGCTAATTAGCTGTTAGATATTCATTCTTGACGATAAGAATAATTAAGATTGAAATAGGTTGTTAAATTTAGTTGAAATCACCTCTTACTGTTGACTAAAATAATAATAAGCTGTTGATAAAAGTTAAGGTTAGAAAAATGGAGAAAGCAGTAAAGTTAGAAGAAGCTCTTGAATTAGTAAAGCAGCTTTCACTAGTAGATAAGGTACGCTTGATTGAGCAAGTCGCACCTCAAATTGAAAGAGAGTTGACAATGATTCAGCCGAAACGGCGAAAGTCTTTGAGAGGGTTGTGGCGAGGTAGCAATATTAGTGAGTCAGACATTTCAGAAATTAGAGAGCAAATGTGGGGCAACTTCCCTCGAGAGGACGTTTGATGTCTAATTTGGTAACGGATACCCATGCTCTGATTTGGTATTTAGAAGATAGTTCGCGTCTTAGTCCTGCTGCTAACCAGGCTTTTGAGGAGTGTGAACGCGGTGCAATTGTTATTTACATACCAACAATTTGCCTTGTAGAAATTGTTTATTTACAGGAAAAAGGACGTATATCAGCGGATATGAAGTCTCAGTTAGATGCTGCATTAATAGCTGGGACTAGTGGGATGATTCTAGCAAATCTTACAGATGAGATAGTTACAGCATTGGCAACAATACCACGAGATAGTGTTCCTGATATGCCTGACAGAATTATTGCAGCCACTGCTAAGTATTTGGGTTTACCCCTAATTAGTAGAGACAGTAGAATGCCTTTATCTGGGGTAGCTATAATCTGGTAGGATCAAATTTTTGTAATTTGGCATTACAGAGATTACTAAGAAAATGACCTTTATTTTTAACTCAGATATTTATAGTGAATTGCTGTCTCAACATTAACCTCAGATTATCAAGATAGAAGAGGAAAACGAAAAGTTTTTAGAAACTGTTGAAGAACTGATGCAAGTTTGTTTATTTGTTGATTTTGTTAAACCAATAAAGTTTTTCCACTAATTGGTTGATGATATAAAGTCATTAGCTGGCTAGAATTTAAAGTTTCTATGGCATAAGCTTTTCCTGTTAAGTCGCTGAATTCTACTTCAAAAACTCCAGGTTCATATTCTTCTACAATCGTTCCTACTTGACCGCGATGCAATGCCATTTCTGGTAAGTCTTCGGTTAGGGCAACCATATCTAATAATTTCATTGGTAATTACCTCATTGCTTAGAGGATGTTTAGTTTTATATAATGCACCCTACTTTGAAAAGACTAAGATTTCACCGCCGGATACTGTTTCAACACCTGCTTTAAATATTGCCCAGTATAAGACCTGGGATTTTTTGCAACTTCCTCCGGTGTACCCACAGCAATCAATTCTCCCCCTTTGTCGCCACCTTCTGGCCCCAAATCTATCACCCAGTCAGAACAACGAATTACATCTAAGTTGTGTTCAATTACTAAAATTGAATTGCCTTTATCTACCAATCTTTGCAACACATCTAACAATTTATGGACATCATAAAAAGATAACCCTGTTGTTGGTTCATCGATTAAATAAAGTGTTTTACCTGTGGCGCGTCGAGATAGTTCTGTTGCTAATTTTACCCGTTGTGCTTCCCCACCAGATAAGGTAGTCGCAGGTTGTCCTAGTTGGACATAACCCAACCCGACATCAAATAAAGTTTGCAAACGCGCGATCGCTTTGGGAATATTCTGGAAAAAGTCTAAACTCTCCTCAACTGTCATTCTCAGTACATCGGAGATTGACTTATCTTTGTACTTCACCTGTAATGTCTCGCGGTTGTATCTTGCACCTTTACAAATTTCGCATTGCACGTAAACATCGGGGAGAAAGTTCATTTCAATAACATTCACACCCTGTCCGCTACAAGCTTCGCAACGTCCACCTTTAACGTTGAAGGAAAATTGTCCGGGTTTGTAACCCCTAGCTTTGGCTTCTACTGTTTGGGAAAATACATCCCGAATCGCATCGAAAATTCCTGTGTAAGTTGCAGGGTTAGAACGTGGCGTGCGTCCAATGGGAGATTGATCGATAACGATCGCTTTATCAATCGCATTCAATCCCTGAATTTTATCCAAATGTCTGGGTAAGGGAACTTTCTTAGTTAAATGGTGTTGCAGAGATGGGTAGAGTAATTCGTTAATCAGAGTAGATTTGCCAGAGCCAGACACACCAGTAATGGAGACAAGTTTACCTAGCGGAATATCTACATCTATATTTTGTAAATTGTTGCGATGGGCATTTTTAATTCCCAAACTACGCCCATTTCCTTCTCGGCGTTCTGCTGGTGTGTTAATTACTCGCCTTCCTGATAAATATGCACCCGTCAAAGAATCTTCTGCTGCTAATAACGTCTGAAAATCACCTTGGGCGATAATATTTCCGCCGTGAATTCCTGCACCAGGGCCAATATCAACAATGTGGTTAGCTGCGCGAATTGTTTCTTCATCGTGTTCAACGACAATTAATGTATTACCCAAATCGCGCAATTTTGTTAAAGTTTTGAGCAACCTGCCATTATCTCGTTGATGCAAACCAATACTCGGTTCATCTAAAACGTAGAGAACTCCTGTTAAACCAGAACCAATTTGCGTTGCTAGACGAATCCGTTGGGCTTCGCCACCGGAAAGGGTCATGGCGGGACGATCAAGGGTGAGATAATCTAAACCGACATCCAACAAAAATTGCAATCTAGCTTTGATTTCTCTCAGTACTAAATCAGCAATTTGTAACTGGCGATCGCTCAACTTAAATTGCTCAATTCTCTCCCGACAATCTCGAATTGATACGGTAGTCAATTCTAAAATTCCATATTGTCCCAACTTCACCGCCAAGGCTTCCGGTTTTAAGCGTTTTCCTTTACAAACTTCACATGGTTGATCGATTAAATACTGCTCTAATTTTTGCTTAACTAATTCCGAACCACCCTCATATTGCCGTTGCAAAATTGGAATAGCACCCTTAAAACTCTGCTTCCTCTGTGCCTCTGCGGTTCGTTCATCTTTCTCCCCAAACAAAATAATTTGCTGCTGTTCTTCTGTCAACTTGCTCCAATTTGTCTGTAACTCAAACCCATAAATCTGTCCGACGCTATAAAGTAATTCCAAATAATAAGAATTATCTTTTTCTGACCAAGGCGCGATCGCAGCATAAACTGGCGCTTCCCAGTCGGGTACGATCAAGTCTGGAGCAAATCTTCTTAAAGTCCCAATTCCATGACAGTGCGGACAAGCACCATAAGGCGAGTTAAAGGAGAACAATCGCGGTGATAATTCTTCCATTACCGCGCCATGTTCTGGACAAGCAAAGTTTTCCGAAAATACTAATTCTTCTTCTTTTTCTTGTCCGTCGTCATCAAGCAGACTCACCAGAATGGCTGCAATACCACCCGATTGCTTGAGACACGTAGACAAAGAATCAACCAAACGCTCCTGGATATCAGCCTTTTTCACCAAGCGGTCAATTACCACTTCGATGGTGTGGGTGAAATTTTTATCCAATTCAATAGAATCTGACAGTTCGCGGATTTCGCCATTGATTCGCACGCGAACAAAACCTTGAGAAGCAAGACTTGACAAAAGCTTACGGTGTGTGCCTTTTTTCCCTCTGACAACGGGCGCAAGGATTTGGAAGCGGGTGCGGTCTGGTAATTCCATGATGCGATCGCACATCTCATCGATTGTCTGGGGGGCAATACAGCGATCGCATATCGGACAATGGGGTTCGCCAGCCCGACCAAACAACAGCCGCAAATAGTCGTAAATCTCCGTCACCGTACCCACAGTGGAACGGGGGTTATGAGACGTTGACTTTTGGTCAATAGAAATTGCTGGACTTAAGCCTTCAATGGCTTCCACATCCGGCTTATCTAGTTGTCCTAAAAATTGTCGTGCGTAGGCGCTGAGGGATTCCACATAGCGACGTTGCCCTTCAGCGAAAATAGTATCAAAGGCTAGGGAAGACTTACCAGAACCAGAAACGCCAGTGAATACGATTAGGCGATCGCGTGGCAATTCCAAGTCAATATTTTTCAGATTATGCTGCCTAGCACCCCGAATCCGAATGGTATTCTGGCTGTTGTGGCTGGGGTGGGGAAGATGGCCATTCAAGGATGCTGCTAGCTGTTGGTCTGACATATTGGGCGGCAAAGAAGGAGTTTCTTATGAAACAGTCCTTAATAATACTATCTTTAATTGGTTTATAGTAGAACAATCGTACTGTTTTAGTTAGTTATCGTTCCAGATTCATGCCGCAGACATACTTAAGACTCTGCTAATTTGGAAGCATCACGATTAAATATCCTTCTGAGGGCGAAGCTATGGTATCGCAAATCCAACCGCCGACGCAGCCAGAGGTCATCTACCCAGATAGTGACGGACAACCAGTCGCTAATAATACCATACAGTTTGGCTGGATTGTGGAAATTAAGCAGAATTTAGATTGGCTATTTGCCGACGATCCAAATGTATTTGTCGCTGGGGATTTATTTTGGTATCCGGTAGAGGGACGTAACAAAATTGTTAATGCCCCAGATGTGCTGGTGGTATTAGGTAGACCAAAAGGCGATCGCTTGTGCTACCAACAATGGAAAGAGGAGGGAATTGCACCGCAAGTAGTGTTTGAAATTCTTTCTCTCAGCAACACCCAAACTGAAATGGACAAGAAATTACTTTTCTACGATCGCTATGGCGTGGAAGAGTACTACATTTACGATCCCGATCGCAATAATTTGTGTGGATGGTTGCGTAGCGAAGACGGTTTAGATGTCATCCCCCAAATGGAAGATTGGGTGAGTCCCCGTTTAAAAATTCGGTTTGCTTTATCAACAGAGGGCTTACAGTTATATCGCCCTGATGGAGAAAGGTTTCTAACTTATACAGAAATTTCTCGCAACGCCGAACAAGAACGCCAACGGGCTGAACAAGAACGACAACGGGCGGAACTTGCAGAACAAGCTAGAAGAGATGCCATACCCCGATTATTGCAAATGAATTTGAGCATCGAACAGATTGCCCAAGCTTTGGGATTGTCAGTGGAAGAAGTGCGAACTCTTGCTCAGGAGTAACGCCGTGTGCAATTTTTTAATCTTGGGATAACAACGGCGAACTATTACTGTGGGGTTTGGAGTTAGCAGCAAAAGAACGGCAACGTGCAGAGAGATTAGCTGCTCAGTTAAAAGCGCTGGGAGTCGAACCGGAGGTTTAACTCGGAACTTCGACCTTTTTGCTCGGCCATTCGTGTTCAGAACTCGGAACTTCGACCTTTTTGCTCGGCCATTCGTGTTCAGAACTCGGAACTTCAGCCTTTTTGCTCGGCCATTCGTGTTCAGAACTCGGAACTTTGACCTTTTTGCTCGGCCATTCGTGTTCAGAACTAGGAAGTTCGACCTTTTTGCTCGGTCATTGGTGTTTGGAACTTGAAACACCGAGTTAAGAACTGCGATCGCATCTTTAATTTACCAAGCGATCGCTCTTTTTGAATATCAACTCGCCATAACTCCCTCATTTCCCCGGTTGGTGAGCGAAGTCGAACCACATCTCCCTCATCTCTACTGCCTTGGACACACCTTAGCCCCATCAGGATGGCTAGCCAAATAACTCTTAAGCCAACTGCAACCCTGCGCTAATAAATCATCAAGATTCAGATTCCACAATTTGATCGTCTTGTCATCACTGGCGGAAGCTAAAGTTTTGCCATCCGGGCTGAAGACGACGCTGTTGACATAATTGCTATGCCCACTCAGGGTGGAAATTTCTTTGCCCGTCT